>CAYYVR010000118.1:0-8236 GCA_964475185.1 uncultured Clostridium sp.
TGCGCCTGAATTTCAGATTAGCTGCTTTTCAATTCCCATATCCCAACGAAACTCCATGAGATCAGTCGATCCCTTTCAAACCAAGTGAACATCAAGGACTGTTAAATAAATATAAGAACTGATAATTATAATTATGTTAATTTAGAAGCCTCACGAACCGATGGTTCCCGATCGTTTCCTACTGATTCAGGTACTGATCCAGGTTATGCATTACCTTATTTCAATTTAGTTAGTTAATTGTGATAAATAAGGGTAATCGTTATGATTTAAACTTTTTATATAGTAAGAGGGTACGGTGAAATTTCAATCTATCACCGTACCCTTAATTTCTTTCTATTTGTTATTCCTGGTCATTCCCAATTGTTTCATCCGCTGACAGGGGCTGTGATTTTTTCCGAACGGACTGCCGGAGCAGATCCAGTTCCTCTCCCGTCAGCTCGCGGTATTCTCCCCTGGGCAGATCCTCCGGCAATTGCAACGGGCCGAAGGCGATCCGGGTCAGATCCTCCACCCGGTTGCCCAGGGCTTCGAACATGCGCTTGACCTGGTGGAACTTCCCTTCCTGGATGGTCAGATGAACCAGTCGCCCGTCGTCAGAGATCACCTTCATCAGAGCCGGCAGACACCGGTAATCATCATCCAGCACGATGCCCTTCAGGAGTTTTTTATGATAATTCTCCTCTGCCGGATCCCTCAGCCGGGCCTCATAGACTTTATCCACATGCCAGCGCGGCGAGATCAGCTGATGGTTCAGCGTGCCGTCATTGGTCAGGAGCAGCAGCCCTTCGGTGTCTTTATCCAGGCGCCCCACCGGAAAAGGCTCAAACATCCGGTGGCGAAGGGCGATGAGATCAAGAACCACCGGATCATGCAGATCCTCCGTGGCGGAGAGGAACCCCGCCGGTTTGTTCAGGATCAGGTAAATGAACTTCCGGGTATCCACCGGGGCGCCATTCAAGTAAAATTTATTTTTCTCCGGGTCATAGGCCGCTGCCGGATCTTCGGCGATCTCGCCATCCACCCGGATCCGACCGGTCTTGATGAGCTGACGTACTTCCTTACGGGACCCGAGTTTGGCATTGGACAGGATCTTATCTAAGCGTTCCACGTTATTTCAGCCGTCCGTTCAGTTCCCGGGCCAGCTCCTCATATCCGGGCTTGCCCAGCAGCGCAAACATATTTTTCTTGTAGGCTTCCACGCCCGGCTGATCGAAGGGATTCACGCCCAGCGTGTAGCCGGATACGGCACAGCCCAGTTCAAAGAAATAGACCAGTTCCCCGAAGGTTTTTGCATTGAGCGAATCCACCTTCACCACCAGATTGGGCACATTGCCGTCATTGTGGGCCAGGACCGTGCCCTTGAAGGCATTGGTGTTGACTTCATGCATGGTCTTGCCGGCCAGAAAGTTCAGCCCGTCCAGATCCGCTTCATCCCTGGGGATCTCGAAGCCGCGGGCAGGTTCCTCCACCTGGAGCACCGTTTCGAACAGATTCCGCCGTCCATCCTGGATGTACTGCCCCATGGAGTGAAGATCCGTGGAGAAATTCACCGATGCCGGGAAGATCCCCTTGCCGTCCTTACCCTCGGATTCGCCGTAGAGTTGCTTCCACCACTCGGCAAAGAACGTCAGTTTCGGCTCATAATTGACCAGGATCTCGATCTCACGGCCCTTGCGATACAGGATATTGCGGGCCGTCGCGTACTTGAGGCAGTCATTGTCCGCAAAGGGCGCTTTCGTGTACTGATCCATGGCTGCCCGGGCGCCCGCCATCATGGCTTCAATGTCGATGCCGGCAGCGGCAATGGGCAGAAGCCCCACCGCGCTCAGGACGGAATACCTGCCACCCACAGCATCCGGCACCACGAAGGACTCATAGCCTTCCTGATCCGCCAGGCCTTTCAGAGCGCCTTTTTTTGCATCCGTGGTGGCAAAGATGCGCCTGGCTGCTTCCGTCTTGCCATACTTATCTTCCATGTATTTCTTCATCACCCGGAAGGCAATGGCAGGTTCCGTGGTGGTGCCGGATTTACTGATGACATTGACAGACAGGTCTTTGCCTTCGATGACCTCCAGAAAGTCATTCATGTAATCACTGGACATATTGTGACCCAGATAATAGATCTGGACCCCACCCGTCTTTGCCTTGCCCAATTCATTATGGAACGTATGGGTCAGCATCTCGATGGCGGCCTTGGCGCCAAGATAGGACCCGCCGATGCCGATCACCACCAGCGCATCCGAATCAGCTTTGATCTTTGCGGCGGACTTGAGGATCCGGTCAAACTCCTCCCGGTCGTAATTCTCCGGCAGATTCACCCAGCCGAGGAAATCACTGCCGGGCCCTGTTTTCTCCAGTGTCGTTTTCAAAGCCAGCTCCGTAAAGGGGGCTGCAATGTTCAGTTCGTCCTCTGATACCATTCCGATGGTTCTGGATAAGTCCAATTTGATCATTGTCATCACTTCCTTTGTTTATTTGTGGTTATTTTGCTTATTTTATTTATTTGTGGTTATTTGTGGTTATTTGTGTTTATTTGCGATTTGAAAATCTTTAGCTTATGCGCTTTGGATCCGCGCTCTTGTGATCCACTCAGTCTCTTCGACTGCCCGGCCTGTTTCCGCCCGGGACCATCCCTTGAAAATCCTGCATAGACCAGGATCAGAAAATATCCCGCTTCAGTTTGAGCTGGGCCATGCAGCAGCCGGAACGGTATTTTCTCGTCAGCGCCCTGGCGGCATCGATGCGCCGGCGGCGGGCCACTTCAGCGGCACACTGCGAGCAAATGATACGGTATCCGCTCCGGGGGGCTTCTTTGTGCTCACCCCTGAAATGGGTATGGGGCGGGATCCCAAGTTTCAGACAGGTCGTTTTAAAAGCGCCATCATGGCCGTGATTGGCATTGGAGATCGTATTGATATAAAAATGAGCAAATTCGTGGAGGATCGTCTGCTCGACGATCTCTTCCGGATAATCCCCGGAGACCAGCTTCAGAGCAAACCGAAAGGACACAGGGATCAGTTTCCCATCCTGGATCCTGAATATGAAGGATCCATAGGTTTTCTTCATTCGTGCAGAGATCTCTATTGGAACATGAGCACAGGATAACCCCAGCCTGTTTCCGGCTTCATTCAATATTCCACGGATCCGGCGCTCAGTAAACTGCTTATCCATAACTCACCTCTTCCCTATTATATAATATTTTCCGCCATCAAACCGTATATTCATGCCACTTCGATTTATAATCAGTCCATTCCGTCAGGTCGGGATGGTTGTCTCCCCATTGAGGTGCCGGACTGACCCAGTAGATCATGCGGTCACGAGGAGTCACCTTTCATGGCAGACCGTCAAATGGACACAGGGTCCCGGGATGACCCTGCCGACTCCGTCAAAAGACCCTCCTGCAGGGCGGGATATCCGTCTGCAGGAAGGTCTCCTGGGATGTTGTGTTTTTTTTCGATGAAGCGCACGGGTGGACTCCCTGCACCCACCAGTCCCGGGGGATCAGACCATCCAGGGGCGCGGCGAAACCATCTCAGTGAAGGTGGAAGCGCGGTGGAATCTCGGTGAAAGCCGCATGGAGGCGAGGTGAACACCCTGAGGAAGAGCGATGGAAGGACTTACAGGACGATCCAGTCTGCCAGATCCGCCGGTTTGACTTCCACTGACTTCTGGACGACATCCCGGACGCGGATCTTCCCGTCATCAATGAGGCGTTCTGCCACCCATCGCGCCACATCGCCGGTGATATGGATGCAGTGTGCCTTGCGTTCAGGCGATGCAAAATCATCCCCGTTCCACTGCCGGGTGATGACCCGGCAGCAGGTTGCGCCGTAGTCTTTGACCACATGATCGTGGAGCCCCTTGGCCACCGGGAACATCTTGGGATCCATCGGCTGACCTTCGGTACGGCCGTAGGCCATGCCCAGGATCATCTGTCCCCCGGAGACCGCGCCGCACAGGCACTGCGCCTTGCCCATCCCGATGGGAAAGGAAGATGCGAGTCGGACGACCTCTTCACTGAAGGGATAGTCCATATACTGATTCAATACTGAAACTACTGATTCGGAGCAGAAAAAGGTGCCTGCTCTGAATTTTTCCTCTGCCAATGCCTGGATCTGATCCAGCAGTTCCTGTTTCGTGAATTCTTCCGTGTTGATACGCTGCATAATTGACCCCTTTAAATCCTTAATATTTTACACGATTATCATAAATCTAATTTAGATATTAACGAACGATGTTGTATTTGTCAATTTGTTTCTTATTGTTTGTTAATTCTGTTTACTCTGAATTTTGGTTATGTTATATTTAGCTGGAACAAATCGTGGAGGGAAATCATATGAACACTCTGAAAAAGCTGCCTTACCCCATTGCGGGAACTGCACTGGGCTTTGCCGCCCTTGGAAATCTGCTCGCGTCCTATCATCCGCTTCTGAAGACAGGATCCGGCACCATTGCTGCGATCCTGATCCTGGCCCTCATCGTGAAAATCATCCGTCTGCCTGAAAGTTTTCCGGAAGCCATGGAAAATCCCATGATCGCCAGCACCATGGCGACCTTCCCCATGGCCCTGATGATCCTCTCGACCTACCCCGCCAAAGGTCCCATGGCGCTGACCATCTGGATCATTGGACTGATCCTGCACAGTGCTCTCATCGTCTGGTTTACCGGCCGCTTTGTCCTGAAGGGCTTTGATTTCAAAAAAGTCTTCCCTTCCTGGTTCATCCTCTTCGTCGGCATTGTCGCCGCCTCCGTGGCAGCTCCCTATCACGGTCAGAAAACCGTGGGGACTCTGGCTTTCTGGTTCGGTCTGGCCGCTTACCTGATTCTCCTGGCCCTGGTCAGCTACCGCATGATAAAAAAAGGAAAACTGCCCGATCCGGCGAGGCCGACGCTTGTCATCTATGCCGCCCCTGCATCGCTGCTCCTGGCGGGCTATATGAATTCAGTGGAATCAAAATCACTGCCCCTCGTCTATTTCCTGCTGGCGCTGTCGATCTTTTTCTACCTCTTCAGCCTGGTTTCACTGCCCAATCTCCTGACCCTGCCCTTTTTCCCCAGCTATTCCAGTTTCACCTTCCCTTTTGTGATCTCAGCCATTGCCATCCGGTCCACTCAGGGGTTCTTTACGAAGAGCGGCAGCGCCCTTGACTGGCTCATGCCGTTCACGCAGATCCAGCCCTGGATCGCCGCCATCCTCTGCATCTACGTGCTGATCCGGTTCGGGATCGCGTTGTCAGTCCAGCCCAAACCCCTGGCTGCGTCCCAGGTAAACCAGCAAAGCTGATCCATCGGTTGATCCCGGGCAGTCGCCTATGATCACAACCCGTCCTCTGCAATCCCTGATCCGATGCCCTCACTGCCGGATGCCCAAAATCATTTCATATAGTATATACCGGGTCGGCTGACAAACAACTCATCGAAAAACCCCTTTTATCTGGCACCCCCCCTCAGAAGCGGCAGTTTATAAAATTATAGTTGCACCGGTAACAGTCTCCGGCCGATCAATCGGCCGGAGACTGTTTTTTGTGCTGATGGATCGGCGGGGAGAGATTTTTGACGCTGATTTGAGACTTTGATGCATACCTGTCAATATCACGCTGATAAAAGGATTACAAGCAGGGTAGTTTTTATTACAAAATGAGTTCGATTTGTTCATAACTGTTTAAACTGAGTGAAAGCTTATTGGCTAAATCGACTCATTCTGTATCATTTTCATCGTACAGTTTTAAGTAGAGCAAAACACTCGGAATTATTAATTTCATGTTTTTGATCCGTCTGGAGAAGAAGTTGTGAAGTAAAAAGCTTTACTTGTTTTCAATTCATTATCTGAGGGGAATTAATTTGATGCAATTTAATAACATCCTTTGGGATAAATTGACTATGTCACATAAATCTGGAATTAATACAGAATAACGCGAATTTTGGTGAAATATAATTAACAAAAATTTAGAAATAGGGTATTATAGGAAGGTAATAGTTTGACTATACTAAGAAATCTTTGTAGTTTTTTTGATAATCTATTAATGGTTATCAGGGTTAAGTACCAAGAGGAGGAAAATAATGGAGTTTGCAAAACGTGCATTCAAAGGCGGAGTCCATCCGCCGGAAAACAAGCTTACCAGTGAAAAAGCGATTACAGAAATAAAAGATATCGCCCTGGTGAGAATCCCCATGAACATGTCAGTGGGGGCTCCGTGTAAGCCCACTGTCAAAAAAGGCGAACACGTGGACATCGGTCAGATCATCGGAGAGCCCTCGGGGATCTCGGTTCCGATCCATGCCACCGTGTCCGGAACCGTCCAGGCCGTCAAGACCGAATACATGGGCACCGGAGAAATGATGGTACTGGTGGATATCGAAAATGACTTCCAGTATACCCTGCATGAATCCGTGAAACCCCCAGTTGTCACTGATTATGAATCCTTTGTGGCTGCAGTGCGCGCCTCCGGCATGGTCGGAATGGGCGGCGCCGGATTCCCCACTCACATCAAGATGAGACCGCCGGCTGACAAGAAGCCCGATACGCTCCTCGTCAACGCAATGGAATGCGAGCCCTACATCACATCCGACGAGCGTCAGATGATCGAAGAACCCAAGAGCATCATCAGGGGCATCACCATGGTTTTGAAGTACATGGAGATCCCCAAAGCCATCATCGGCATCGAGAACAACAAGACCCCCGGCATCAAATCCCTCCAGGAAGAGATCGCCCGCCAGAACGTTCAGGATCAGATCGAGATCCGCGTCATGCCGGTCCGCTACCCCCAGGGCGCAGAAAAAGTTATGATCCAGGCCATCACCGGCCGGGTGATCCCGGCTCAGGGACTGCCCCACGATGTCAATGTCATGGTACTGAACGTCTCCACCGTCAATTACATCAATAAATTCATGGAGACCGGCCTGCCGCTGGTCAAACGGGTCCTGACCCTCACCGGCGACTGCCCGGCTGCCCCCGGCAACTATGAAGTACCCATTGGCACCCGGATCTCCGATCTTCTGGAAAAGACCGGCGGCACCGTCTGCGATCCCAAAAAAGTTCTCATGGGCGGCCCCATGATGGGTCTGGCCATGTCCGACTATTCGACACCCATCGTCAAAAACAACAATGCCATCATCTTGATGAACAAAGGGGCCATCCTTCCGGAAGAATCCCCCTGCATCAGCTGCGGCCGCTGCATCGATGCCTGCCCGGCAGGTCTGATGCCGAACATTCTCAATAAAGCGACCAAAAAGAAGGATTTTGAACGTCTGGATGACTACGCGGTCATGAACTGCTTCGAATGCGGTGCCTGCGCCTATGTCTGCCCGGCCAAAATCCAGCTGGTCCAGTCCATCCGCTCCGGCAAAAGTTTTTACCGGGCAGAACTGGCTAACATCAAAAAAGCAAGGGAGGCCGCCGTTTAATGAATTTATCAGTATCAAGCTCACCGCATATTCGCGATTCCAGAACGACACAGAATATCATGCTGGATGTGCTCATCGCACTGGTCCCGGCTCTGATCGCATCGTTCTTCATTTTTGGATACCGTTCCCTCATCATCACCGCGGTCACCGTCTCCGCCTGTCTGGTGTTTGAATTCATCTCCGCCAAAGTCCGGAAGACGCCGCTTTACCTGAACAACCTGTCCGCAGTCGTCACCGGCGTGCTGCTGGCCTTCAACATGCCTTCCTCCATTCCGCTGTGGATCCCAGTTCTGGGCGCCCTCATCGCCATCATCGTCATCAAGGAAATGTTCGGCGGCATCGGCAACAACTTCGCCAATCCGGCCATTGCCGCCCGCATCATCCTCCTGCTTTCCTTCCCGGAACAGATGAATGACTTCACCGTCAAACTCAGCTACGCCTCCATCGGTTCCAACGGAACCGGCGACCTGGTTTCATCGGCCACCCCGCTGGCACTGAAAGCGGCCGGAAAGTATGTTCCCAGCACCATGAAGCTCTTCCTGGGCCAGCACGCCGGTGTCATCGGCGAAGTCTGCGCCGCAGCTCTTTTACTCGGACTTCTTTACTTACTGATCCGCGGGGTCATCACCGCCTGGATCCCGGTGACCTTCATCGGGACCGTTGCCCTCATGGCAATGCTCACCGGCAATGATCCGCTCTTCAACATCCTCACCGGCGGACTGATGCTGGGTGCCATTTTCATGGCCACCGATTACGTCACCACGCCCTATACGACCACAGGAAAAATCATTTTCGGTGTCGGTTGCGGCCTCATCACCGGACTCATCCGGTT
>CAYYVR010000119.1:0-8192 GCA_964475185.1 uncultured Clostridium sp.
CGAGGAAAAGTCCAGGAATTTCATTTCCGCCAAGCTCAGGAACAATTTTAAACTGATCCTGTGGGCCAAATATCAGGGGATCGGCATCTATTCATCCAATCCATGATCCTTCTTCAACAGCCGGCAGGCTGTTTTTTTGGTTTTTCACGGATCCATGTTCACATCAGAACCTGTTTTCGGTCTTTTCATAGTAAGTTAACATGTCTGCCCCATGAATCTTAATATTAAGGATTTACAATTATTCTAATGGGGTTATAATAGAGGTGGGACGGAATTCAACCTATGGGACGAAAAGTGTCCCGGAGGAGGCAATTTGAACAGGAACCTTCTATTGCAGAGAAAAATTATCCCTGAAGGCATGGAACTGCTCGAACGCCGTTTCGCTTTGCTTCGGGTCATCGATCTGGAACAGCCGGTGGGCCGCAGGACACTGGCCCAGCGGACAGGACTGCCCGAACGGACGGTCCGTGCGGAGACCGACTTTCTGAAAAACCGCAATTTCATTGAGATCCTGCCCCGCGGCATGGTCATGACCCCTGAAGGCTCAGAACTGCTCATCGGACTCAATGAGTTTATGCAGGACTTCCTGGGATTGGAGCAGCTGGCTGACTTTATCTGCGGCGAACTTCACTTTCGAAAAGTCATCGTCGTCCCCGGCGATGCCGATGAAAGCAATCAGACCCTGGAAGAGATGGGTCAAAAGGCCGCAGCGCTTCTGTCAAAATTCATGAAGCAATATGCGGTGGTGGCCCTGACCGGCGGCAATACCATCAGGGAAATGGTGGAACAGTTTCCTGCCGGCGAACAATACCCCAATGTCACGGTGGTCCCGGCAAGAGGCGGTGTCGGCAGGCATTACAATATACAGTCCAACACACTGGTCGGCCGCCTGGCAGACAAGATCGGCGGGAATTACCGCCTGCTCAATCTGCCGGATCTGATCAGCGAAGAAGCGTTGGGCACGATGCTTCGGGAAAAAGATGTCCATGATACCATCTCCCTGATCC
Organism: uncultured Clostridium sp.; assembly: GCA_964475185.1. GTDB lineage: Bacteria > Bacillota > Clostridia > Clostridiales > Clostridiaceae > JG1575. The sequence goes on from CAYYVR010000119.1 coordinate 1,008, forward strand.
GTCAGGCCGATGTTGTGGCAGCCGGTGTCGGTAACGCAATGACCATGGCGCACCGCCGCGGTCTGAGTGAAGCTGAGATCGCAGAACTGAACAGGCTGGAGGCAAAAGGGGAGTTTTTCGGATCCTACTATGATGCCACGGGCCGCATCGTGAAACAGAACCTTGCGGTGGGCTTATCCCTGAAGGATGTGAAAAAAGCCAGCGAACTGCTGGTGGTGGCAGGCGGGAGCTCCAAGGCAGGCGCTATCCTGTCGGTGGATTTTAAGGGGCTAGAACCGATCCTCATCACCGATGAAGGAGCTGCCCGGAAACTGATTGAAATGTTGAAAGACATTGCGATAAATGGAAACGAACAGAAGAAACAGGAACCCATCGAAGGAGAGATCGCAGACAGCGATCTACCAGGTCAAACAGATCAAACAGATCAAAATCGAGAGATCCAGGAGGAATTTTAGAATGGAACAAGTTAAAGTAGGCGTCAATGGTTTTGGACGAATTGGCAAGCTGGCCACCTGGGCAGCGCTGGAAAATCACGAAGTACAGGTCGTGGCCATCAATGACCCGTTCATGGACATCCCTTATATGGCATACATGCTGACCCATGATACGGTCCACGGCGGATTCAAGGGCAAAGTGGAAGTGGACGAAGAAAACGGCTATCTCATCGTTGAAGGCGAAAAAATCAAAGTATTCGCTGAAAAAGATCCCGCCAACATCGACTGGGCTTCCGCCAATGCTGAATACGTCCTGGAATGCACCGGACTGTTCACCAAGATCGAGGATGCCAGCAAGCACCTTCAGGGCGGCGCAAAAAAAGTCATCATCTCCGCACCATCTGCTGATGCTCCGATGTTTGTCATGGGGGTCAACAATGATAAATATACCAGTGATATGAATATCATTTCCAATGCATCCTGCACCACCAACTGTCTGGCGCCCATCGCCAAGGTCATCCATGATAAATTCGGCATGGCCGAAGGCCTGATGACCACGGTCCATTCGACGACAGCCACCCAGAAAACCGTGGACGGACCTTCGAAGAAGGACTGGAGAGGCGGACGTGCGGCTTCTGCCAACATCATCCCCTCATCCACCGGAGCTGCCAAGGCAGTCGGCAAAGTCATCCCTGAACTGAATGGCAAGCTCACCGGAATGTCCTTCCGTGTTCCCACCATCAATGTTTCCGTGGTCGATCTTACCTGCAGACTGGAAAAGCCGGCCACCTACGAAGAAATCAAACAGGCCATGAAAGAGGCTTCAGAGGGTGAACTGAAGGGAATTCTCGGTTATACTGAAGATGCAGTGGTTTCCAGTGATTTCATCCATGACAAGAGAACATCCATCTTTGACGCGGATGCAGGCATCTCGCTGAATGACAATTTTGTAAAAATCATTGCCTGGTATGACAATGAATGGGGTTATTCCAACAAGTTGGTGGATCTGACAGCACACGTTGCAAAGGTTGATGCCCAAAGCAAATAGTTCAGGGCAATCAGCCCATGAAGGATTGAGTCCGGTCTATAGCAGCAGTTATATACCGGACTTTTTTAAGGAATCATGGAACCCTTCAATTAAATTTCCGATCGGGAGGAGAACGCGATGAATTACAACAAGAAAACGGTGGAAGACATCGATGTCAAAGGCAAGCGGACCCTGGTCCGCTGTGACTTCAACGTACCGATGAAAGACGGCGAGATCACGGATGATTCAAGACTGGAAGGGGCACTGCCCACGATCCGCTATCTGTCAGATCACGGCGCACGGCTGATCCTGACGTCTCATCTGGGTAAACCCAAGGGTCCGGATCCGGCGCTGTCCCTGGCGCCGGTGGCCGAAGCGCTGTCTAAGCTTTTGGCGCGCCCTGTCCGGTTTGCCCAGGATGACACCGTGGCCGGACCGGAGGCAAAAAAAGCCGTGGAGGCCATGCAGGATGGGGACATCATCCTCCTGGAGAATACCCGCTTTCGGCCGGAAGAGAGCAAAAACGGCGAAGCGTTCGCCCGTGAACTGGCATCCCTGGCTGATATCTATGTCAACGATGCCTTTGGCACCGCCCATCGCGCCCACGCGTCCACTGAAGGCGTGACCCGTTTTCTGGATACGGCGGTGGCCGGATATCTCATTGAGAAAGAACTGAAGTTTCTGGGGGAAGCCGTCAACAAACCGGAACGTCCCTTCGTGGCGATCCTGGGCGGTGCCAAGGTGTCGGACAAGATCAACGTCATCAACAGCCTGCTGGAAAAGGTCGATACACTGATCATCGGCGGCGGAATGGCCTATACGTTCCTAAAGGCCCAGGGCTATACCATCGGCACCTCGCTCCTGGAAGAGGACAGGCAGGATTATGCACTGGAAATGGTGGAAAAAGCCAAAGCCAGAGGGGTTTCGCTGCTCTTGCCGGTGGATCATGTCGTCGCAGACCGGTTCGCTGAGGATGCGGATCCTGTTGTCACCGGGGACGAAAATATTCCGGATGGCTACATGGGCCTGGACATCGGCCCGCGGTCCCGCGGACTGTTTGCAAACGCTGTGGCGGATGCCAAAACAGTGATCTGGAACGGACCCATGGGGGTCTTTGAATTCAAGAACTTTGCCGAGGGAACCATCGCCGTGGCCAGAGCCATGGCGGATTCACAGGCAACTACAGTCATTGGCGGCGGCGATTCAGCCGCAGCGGCCAACCAGCTCGGGTTCGGCGACCGGATGACCCATATCTCCACCGGGGGTGGAGCATCCCTGGAGTTCCTGGAAGGACAGGAATTGCCGGGAATCGCAGCATTAAATGATCGGGAGGAAAAGTAAGATGAGAAAACCTGTGATCGCAGGAAACTGGAAGATGCATTATACGTTACCGGAAGCGGTGAAAACCGTGGAGGAACTGATCCCTCTGGTGGCCGACGCCGACGCGGAAGTCGTGGTCTGTGTGCCATACATCCATCTGCCCCAGCTTCGCAAGCTGACGGAGGGGACCAACATCAAAATCGGCGCGCAGAACATGCACTTTGAAGAAAAAGGCGCCTATACCGGAGAGATCTCGCCGGGCATGCTGGAGGACCTTGGCATCGATTATGTCATCATCGGACATTCCGAACGCAGACAGTACTTCGCAGAGACGGATGAAACGGTCAATCTGAAGCTGAAGGCAGCCTTCAATCATAAGCTGATCCCCATCATGTGCTGCGGAGAGACGCTGGAACAGCGCGAATCCGGTGAAACCGAATCGCACCTGAAGCGTCAGGTCCAGCTGGGACTGGCCGACCTTTCCCCGGATCAGGTCATGGAAATGATCATCGCCTATGAACCCATCTGGGCCATCGGGACGGGACGGACCGCCACTGCGTCAGATGCCAATGACACCATTGCCATGATCCGTGAGACCGTGAAAGGCATTTACGGCGACCAGGTGGCTCAGGCGGTCCGCATTCAGTACGGCGGTTCCGTCAAGCCGGATACGATCCGGGAGCAGATGGAAATGTCTGACATCGACGGCGCGCTGGTGGGCGGGGCTTCCCTGAAGGCCGGGGATTTTGCGAAGATCGCCCGTTACAATAAGTAAAACAAAAGACAGCCGGACCTTCCGGTGAGAAAGGAATACTATGAAAAAACCGGTCATGCTGCTGATCCTGGATGGCTTCGGTCTGAATCCAAAGTCCGAAGGCAATGCAGTGGCGGCAGCGCACAAACCAAATTTTGACTATTACTGGAACCATTATCCAAGGACCACCCTCAATGCCTCAGGCCTGGCCGTGGGGCTGCCAGAAGGTCAGATGGGCAACTCGGAGGTCGGCCACATGAACATCGGTGCCGGCCGGGTCGTCTATCAGGAACTGACCCGGATCTCAGAACTGATCAAGACCCAGGCGTTCTTCACCAATGAAGCATTGAATCTGGCCTTCGATCATGCGCTGAAAAACGGCAAAGCCGTCCATCTGCTGGGGCTGGTGTCCGACGGCGGGGTCCATTCCCACATCGACCACATCAAAGCACTGATCAAAATGGCAAAGGATAAGGGACTGAAAAAACTCTATCTTCATGCCTTCATGGATGGGCGGGACACGTCCCCCACCGCCGGGGCATCCTATCTGCAGGAACTGCAGGATCTGATGGACCGGGAAGAGACCGGCCGGATCGCTTCTGTCAGCGGCCGCTATTATGCCATGGACCGCGACAATCGCTGGGAACGGGTGGAGAAGGCCTATGACGCCATGGTTTACGGCAATGTGAATCAGACGGAAGATGCCATTGCCTACATGAAGGCGTCCTATGCCCGGGAGATCACCGATGAATTCATCGATCCGGTCACCGTGGCAAAGGGCGGTGAACCGGTGGGCTCCATCGCCAAGGGCGACGCCATCGTATTCTTCAATTTCCGGCCCGACCGTGCCCGGGAGATCACCCGGGCTCTCAATGACACCGAGTTCAACGGGTTCGCCCGGGAGGGACTCGACCTGACTTATGTCACCCTGACCCAGTATGACCAGACCCTGGAGAATGTCCACGTAGCTTACATGCCCCAGGAACTCACCCATATGATGGGCGAACTGGTGGCCCAGGCCGGGAAGAAACAGCTGCGCATCGCGGAGACGGAAAAATATGCCCATGTCACTTTCTTTTTCAATGGCGGCGTCGAGCAGCCCATGGAAGGGGAGGACCGGATCCTGGTCCCCTCACCCAAAGTGGCCACCTATGACCTCAAACCGGAAATGAGTGCCCCCGGCGTCACGGACAAAGTCCTGGCTGCCATGGATGAGACCGATTATGACATGATCGTTCTCAATTACGCCAACTGCGATATGGTGGGCCATACCGGCGTCTTTGAGGCAGCGAAGGCTGCCGTGGAATATCTGGATGGCGCGATGAAGAAAGTCATCGACAAGGTCCTGGAAAAAGACGGCTCCGTGTTTGTCACAGCCGACCACGGCAATGCCGAACAGCTCCTTGATTATGAGACCGGCCAGACCTTCACATCCCATACCATCAACCCGGTCCCTTTCATCTACATCACCAATGATCCGCAGAAGAAGCTCCGGGATGACGGGATCCTCTCAGACATCGCACCGACGATGCTGGAAGAGATGGAGATGGTCGTCCCCGCTGAAATGACCAGTAAATCACTGTTTGTCCGCACGGTCTGAACAGACCGCTGCATTCCAAACCCCTGACAGGCAGCAATGGCGGCCCGGTCAGAAGACCGGGTCCTGCCAGCGCCTGTGCCAAAAAATAAAACAGAGTAGAGGTAACACAATGAAACAGTATGTAGAGATCGTAGATATTTTTGCCAGACAGATCCTGGATTCCAGAGCCTTCCCCACCGTTGAAGTGGAAGTCACCCTGGAAGACGGCACCGTCGGGCGTGCAGCCGTTCCCTCGGGTGCATCCACCGGACAGTTTGAAGCCGTGGAACTCAGAGACGGAGAGATGGACTATTTCAATGGCAAGAGCGTTCTGAAGGCCGTTGACAACGTCAACGAAACCATCGCACCGGAGCTCATCGGACTCAATGTCCTCGACCAGCCCCTCATCGACAAGCTCATGATCGAACTGGACGGGACCAAGAACAAGAGCCGCCTCGGCGCCAATGCCATTTTAGGCGTCTCCCTGGCCTGCGCCAAAGCTGCTGCCGGCTATCTGGGATTGTCCCTGTATGAGTACATCGGCGGTGTCAATGCCAAAGTGCTGCCGGTTCCCATGATGAACATCATGAACGGCGGAGCCCATGCCGACAACAACATCGATTTCCAGGAATTCATGGTCATGCCCGTGGGGGCTGATTCCTTTGACGAGGCCATGCAGATGGGATCCCAGATCTATGTCGCCCTGAAGGGCGTGCTCAAGGAACGGGGCCTGGCCACCGGCGTGGGCGATGAAGGCGGCTTTGCGCCGGATCTTGCCAACAACGAGGAAGCCATCAAGGTGATCCTTGAAGCCATCGAGAAGGCCGGCTTTGAACCCGGTACCGATGTCATGCTGGCCATGGACCCTGCCGTTTCCGAAATCTATGAAGATGGCTACTACAATCTGGCCGGTGAGGGCAGAAAGCTGACCTCCGACGAGATGGTGGATTACTGGGAAGAGATCGTCAGCAAATATCCCGTCATCTCCCTGGAAGACGGAATGGATGAAGAGGACTGGGAAGGCTGGAAAAAACTCACCGATCGAATCGGCGGGAAAGTCCAGCTGGTGGGCGATGACCTGTTCGTCACCAACGTCGAACGCCTCAAAAAGGGCATCGACATGGGCGTAGCCAATTCCATTCTGATCAAACTCAACCAGATCGGATCGCTGACCGAGACCCTGGAGGCGATCCAGATGGCCAATCGTGCCGGTTACACTGCCGTTATTTCCCACCGGTCCGGAGAAACTGAAGATACCACCATTGCCGATCTCTCGGTGGCAGTCAATGCCGGTCAGATCAAAACCGGTGCACCGGCCAGATCCGAGCGCGTCGCCAAATACAATCAGCTTCTCCGCATCGAAGAGGAACTCGAAGAGATCGCTGAATACAACGGACTGGATTCGTTCTTCAACATCAGACGCTAAGCCCGGGACTGCCAGGCGGACCTCTCTACTTAGAATTAGTCTAATTATTTAAATTTAAATCATATTTTGGACACCGTTCGTTCAAGTTTGGCCGGCCCAGTTGGTTTATAATGGAAGTAGTGTATTTCAATCATGAAATGAACGAATGCAATCATCGGAGGGAAATAATATGGCATTAAGCGAAAAACTGCTCGATATGTTCAATGAACAGATCAAGCATGAGTATGACTCAAGAAATGTGTACTTTGGAATGGAATCCTATCTGAGAGATCAGAGCTGGGATGGATTTGCAAACTTTTTCCACAATCAGGCAGATGAAGAGATGGCCCATTGCCGCTTTTTCATGGAATACATCGCCTTTGTCGGCAATAAGTGGGAAATGAGAGAGCTGAAGGCAGCCACCAACGAATACGAATCCGTTCTTGATGTCTTCAAGAAGGGCCTGGAACACGAAAAATTCATCACCCGCAAGATCAAGGAACTCTACGATCAGGCAGTGATCGACAAAGATTACCATGCACAGAAGTTCCTCGACTGGTACATCGCAGAGCAGGCGGAGGAAGAAGACAATTTCAGCACCTGGGTCGCCAAAGTCGAACGCGCGCAGACCGGTCCCGGTCTCACCATGCTCGACGCCGAAGCGGC
>CAYYVR010000120.1:0-8190 GCA_964475185.1 uncultured Clostridium sp.
AGCCAGTGGATATTGACCGGGCGACGGAATTGCTGACAGAGATCGCCGACGAGCTGCCCGATGAGATCTTTCGCAATCTGAATCTGGGGATCCTCGTGTCCGAAGAGGTCCGTCTGAGTCCGGAGAGCAAACCGGGCTTTCCACTGTATACACTGGGTCTGTACACCAGGAACCGGATGGGACGCCAGATCATCATCTACTACGGGTCCTTCATGCAGGCCTTCGGTCATCTGGGCGAAGAGGCGCTGAAGCGGAAACTGCGGGACACCCTGCATCATGAGCTCCTCCATCATCTGGAAAACCAGGGCGGTGAGTTCGGTCTGGAGTTTGAGGATCATCTGCGCCTGCAGCATTACCGGGATCGGATCCGGCGAAGTAATAAGTAAACCCATTGCCGAGACGGCCGAGCATGCCCGTCGCAGCCTCCCCGGGCAGGGTCAGGGGAAGGCATCACGGTCGACTCTGGAATCTTGGGAATAGAAAAGGCAGTTCGCTTCATCATCTGAAGTGAACTGCCTTTTCACCCTCCGGGCTGATCCGTCTGTCTGGTAAACAGAGGGTGCAGACCATTTGAGGTTCTTTATTGCGGACTGAATTAAGGTGCTGAATTGATGTCTTAATTGAGGTTCTGCAGTTGAGGATCAGAGATCGAAGATCTGAATGATGCCGGTTGCCGGTCAGGCCCGGTCGGATGGGGATCTCTGAAGGCTGGGAGGGGTGATGTTATTTCCGGACGGGTCCCGCATTGATGATGGAGTCAGGGGTATTGGGGAAACGGCTGAAGTTTTTGATGAAACTGTCCGCCAGTTCGCGGGCGGTCTTTTCATAGTCGGCTTCATCGTGCCACTGGGTCCTGGGATCCAGCAGATCGTCCTGGATCCCTTCGATATGGGTCGGAACGTCCAGGTTGAAGATCTCGTCGCGGCGGTAGGCTGCGTTCTTCAGATCACCGTTGATGGCTGCCTTGACCATGAGCCGGGTCTTCGGCAGGGACATGCGTTTGCCCACACCGTAGCGTCCGCCGGTCCAGCCGGTGTTGATCAGGTAGACATCCGTCTCGTGCCGGTCGATTTTTTCGCCCAGGAGATGAGCATACTCGACGATGGGCCGGGGCATGAAGGGTTCCCCGAAGAGGGCGGAGAAGGTGGTCTGAGGTTCGGTGATGCCGCGCTCGGTGCCGGCCAGCTTGGAGGTGTAACCGCTCATGAAGTGGTACATGGCCCCTTCCCGGCTCAGTCTGGAGATGGGGGGGATGACGCCGAAGGCATCCGCCGTCAGAAAGACGATGGTGTCGGGGATCCCGCCCAGACCGGACAGTTCGGCATTGGAGATGTATTCCACGGGATAGGTGCCCCGGGTGTTTTCCGTAAGGGTGTCATCACTGTAGTCAGGGTGGCCTTTGTCATCCAGTACGACATTTTCCAGGACCGATCCGAATTTCAGTGCGCCAAAGATCTCTTTTTCTTTTTTGGGATCCAGGTTGATGGCTTTTGCATAACATCCGCCTTCAAAATTGAAGATCCCGTCATCGGACCAGCCGTGCTCGTCATCCCCGATGAGCTTGCGTCCCGAATCGGCAGAGAGGGTGGTCTTCCCGGTGCCGGAGAGGCCGAAGAACAGAGCTGTGCGGCCGTCACTGGCCATGTTGGCCGAGCAGTGCATGGGCAGGATGCCTTTCTCGGGAAGGAGGTAGTTCATCACGGAGAAAACGGATTTTTTGATTTCTCCTGAATACAGCGAACCGCCGATGAGGACCACGCGGTCGGTGAAATTGATGATGATGAAGGCTTCCGAGTTGACGCCGTCCTCAGCACCCGCCGCCAGGAGGGAGGGGACGGCGATGACGGTGAAGTCTGCGTCGTAGCCGCTCCGTTCGGAATCCTTGATGAAGATCTGGCTGGCAAAAACGGCCTGCGCCGGATTTTCGCACAGCACATTGAGTCTCAGGGCATAGGTGGGATCCGCGCCTGCCCTGGCTTTCACCAGATACATTTTGCGGTCGGCAATGTGGTCGGTGACTTTTTGTCTGAGCCGGTCATAGACTTCCTGCTCCATGGGCAGATTGATGGAGTCCCATTCCACCGTTTCTTCCGTCATCTGATCTCGCACGATGTAACGGTCTTTGGGAGACCGTCCGGTATACTTTCCGGTGCGGATGACCAGACTGCCATTGTCGGCCAGGGTCCCGGAGCCGTCCCGGACTGCTTCCGTGATCAGCTGAGTGACGCTTTTATTTTCGATCAGATTTTCCTGTTTGATTCCAAAGAGATGCTCCAATTCAGAACCTCCTGTTCTTGCATTGATAACTTCATTAAAGTACAGAGAAAACAAAAAGACAACCGGCTGAAAAACCGGGAAATGTGATGGTTTCGCAGGGAAGGAAACTTCCTTGCATAAAATGTAATTTTTATCAAATAAAAAAAGATTCTCGCTACAGGAGGCGTGAATCTTTTCGAAAGTGAAAAATGGTACGTTTTCAATTGCGGATCTGTTCGATCCTGTCCATACCCACCCAGGCCGAATGGACTCCCGGATCATTTGCTGTACTGGATCTTCCGCTTCCCGCCGGCCAGCAGGAGCATGGTCGGGACCGATGCCGCCAGAACGGAGAGACCGTACTGGACCCACACGGTGCGGACATAGTATTTGTCATTGTTGTAGTGGGCGGCCAGGCCCTCCCAGAGGGCTGAGCGCAGCCCCAGATCCGTCTGCTGCAGGAGTTCGATGGCTGAAGTCAGAACGCTGCCCATGAACAGGGACCCCAGGACGAGGAAAACGCCAAGGCTGATGGACATCTGGTGGCCTGCCATGACCCGGTAGATCCCGATGATGAGGAAAGGGATCAGGAAACCGACCAGCTGGGACGGGGCGCCCAGAACACGGACGCCGCTCATGATCATGGCGCCCAGGGTGGCGCCGAGGACGGCCCCGGTGAACCCCGTCAGGGAGAAGCTGCGGTCCACCAGACCGGTGACGACGCCTTTGGGCACTCCGCCGTGGTAGGGGTTTTCTTCCAGGGGGATGTAGGTATGATGAGACCGGCTGGCCCGGAAGTTGTTCTCCTGTCGGGCGCTGACCCGTTCATCGGCTTCAAAATCTTCTTCGGCATCATTTTTGATATCGTAATAATTCTCGGTCTCAACTTCAAAGTCCTCGTCGTCTTCCCCGGATGGGCCTTCGCGATGAGCCTCATGGAGCGGATCGTCTCCGCCGGTTACCGGCCCGGCATGGGACGATCCCGGATCCTTGCGAAGGGTCTTGCTGTCGGCAGCTGACATTGACCGCTCAACGACACCCTCCAGGGGTGAAATGCCTGACTCCAGGCTCTGGGTCAGGAAGTCGATGCGGGTGGCTTCTAAAACGGCGTCATCGCTGGGGCGGGTCAGATCGATCCGCACCCGTTTGCCCCGGACTTTCGCCTGGGTCAGGGCATAGCGCGGTGCCAGATCCTGAATGTGGTCCAGGACCCGGTTCTTGGCCTCATCGTCCCCTTCAAAACTGGTTTCGATCCAGAATTCTCCCTGATATTCCATGACTTCATAGACTCTTGTCCCGACAAACTTTGTCAGGATGCCGTTGACGTCGAAGAAGCCTTTCTTTATGAGTTCTTGCTGAATTTGCTGATACATCCTGGTCTCCCTTGATTATCTTGATCAGTGGACCCCGTCCCTTCGGATCCCTGTGAATATTCTCTGGTTATGGGCGGAACAGCCTGAGGGCTGTTCCGGGATCGATGCCTGCAGGCATCATCGATGGGTACCGGATCAAATCCCCGGAATCCGTTTTATGTTTATCGTATCGGGCATTTATTAAGAAAGGATGAAATTCTTCCGATCCGGGCCGCAGTATGGATCACCGGATCGATTGCCCGCGCCTGACAGGATCGATCCTGTGGCGTGGCGGTGAATTTATCCCCCATGGCAGCATCCCTTGATGGTATTATAGAAGATGAATACCAATAAAAAAAGAAATTCAGGAGGAACTATATATGATCACTTTGGTAACCGCCCCCGGCTGGCTGAAACAGGAATCTGCCGAAAAACATCTGCAGGGATTGAAGGAACCGGTCCGCTTTGTCAAGTCCTACGAAGAAATGCTGGCATTCAAGGACGACATCGATGTCATTTTCAGCACCGGGGCGGTGGATCCCGAGGTCATCGCACAGCTCCCGAACCTGAAGTGGATCTTCTCGTATTCTGCCGGTGTGGATGGCTATCCCATGGATCTTCTGAAGGACAAAGGGGTGGTTCTGACCAACACCTCCGGTTTGCACAAGACCAATATCGCCGAACAGGTCCTGGGCGGCATGATCATGTTTTCCAGAAATCTTTTGCAGGCGATGGCCAACAAAGCCGAGAAGAAATGGGAGAATTACCAGCTGGATGAACTCATCGGACGGGATCTGCTCATCATCGGGGCCGGCCGCATCGGCGCAGAGATCGCCCGCAAAGCCAAGGCCTTTGACATGAACGTGTATGGGGTCCGGTTCCGGGAAAGCGATGAAGTGCCGAAGAATTTTGACGGGATGGCATCCATCGGTGATCTGATGGAAGTTCTGCCCGGCAAGGATTATGTCTGCCTGGTGGTGCCCTCCACAGAGAGTACTCAGGGAATGATGGGCGCAGACCAGTTCAGGGCCATGGATGAAACGGCTGTCTTCATCAATGTCGGCCGGGGCAGCACCGTCCGGCAGGATGAACTGATTCAGGCCCTTCAGGCAGGGGAGATCAAAGGCGCCATGCTGGATGTCTTTGAAGCAGAGCCCCTGCCGAGTGAATCTCCGCTCTGGGAGATGCCCAATGTCATCATCACCCCGCACAATGCCGGACCGACGCCTCATTATGCCAGACGGGCCTTTGACATGTTCCGCAACAACCTGGCCCGCTTCCGCCAGGGGGAAGAACTTGCCAATCAGATCGATCTTGATCTGAAATACTAACAGCGGATGAAGGCGGAAGCGTTTTTCAAACTGGTGGAGATCCGCACCAAATCGGCCAGTGTGCTGCCCTACCTGGTGGGGACGCTCTTTGCCGCTGTTTATTTCGGGCAGTTTCAGTGGGTCAACGCGCTGCTGATGCTGGCTGCCATGCTGTGCCTGGATCTGGCTGTCACCACGCTGAACCATCTGCGCGAGGACGACAGTGAATACAGCACCTTTTATCTGGAAGGGGTCAAGTATTCCAGGGCTGCAGTCAGGCGTCTGATCCTGATCCTGCTGGCGGCGGGGGCTGTTGCCGGCATGGTCCTGGCCTGGCGCACCGGGCCCGTCGTCTGGTTTCTGGGGATCCTCTCCTTCCTGGCCGGCCTGGCCTACTCGGCAGGACCTCTGCCTCTGCAGCGGACACCGCTGGGGGAGATCGTGTCGGGATTTTTCATGGGCTTTGTCATTCTGTTTCTGGCCTGCCACATCCATCTGGGCAATGAGTCCTTTGATGCCTATCTCTTTGCCCGGCGGCTGACCCTGGAGATCGATCTCGCAGACCTGGGGGCCATCGGTCTGCTGAGCCTGCCCCTGGTCACGGCCATTGCCAATGTCATGCTGGCCAATAACATCTGCGACATGAAAGCCGACTGGAATGCCGGGCGCTTCACACTGCCGGTCCTGTTGGGGCGTCCCCGGAGCCTGCTCTGGTATAACGCCGGCTACCTCATCGGCGCGGCGGCCATTCTCCTGGCCGTGGTGGCGCAGGTCCTGCCGCTGCGGGGCCTGCTTCTGATCCCGGTATTTCTGCCGGTCATGCGCAATGCCCGGCGCTTCTCCGGGGGTCCGGACAAAGTCCGGACCTTCCCCCTGGCCGTGCAGAACCTCAATCTCATAGGCCTGGCCATGGTGGCAGTTCTCTTCAGCCAGCTGCTGATCTGATCAGACCAGACCAGACCAAACCAGACCAGATCAGACCACTGCCTGCGTTCGATCGAAACATGGGAGGACAAAGCGATGAAAGAACATATTGAACTCATCCTGGAGGGCAAGACCCTGCGCGGGTATCTGGATACGCCTGCAGGGGAAGGGCCGCATCCCCTGGTGATCTTTTTCCATGGCTTCACCGGCGACTGCACGGAGAAGAAATTTCTGTTTCCCCGTCTGGCCGATCTCCTTGCCGGAGCAGGGATCGCCAGCCTGCGGCTGTCCTTTCTCGGTTCGGGAGAGTCCGACGGCGAGTTTCAGGCGGTTTCGGTGAACGATCAGGCCCGCCAGGGCCGCGTCATTCTCGAGCTGGCCCGGCATCATCCCGCCATCGACCCGGAACGGATCGCGCTGCTGGGCATGTCCATGGGCGGCTGCGTCGCGGCCATGCTGGCGGCTGAACGGCAACAGGATCTCTGCGGCCTGATCCTGTTGGCCCCGGCGTTTCGCTATGCGGAGAAATATCGCAGCCGCTATGGCCGGGACAACATCTACTGGCATGGCAGCCTGCCCGTGGGCCGGACGTTCCTTGAGGATGCCGTATCCGCAGACTTTAAATCCCTGGTTCAGGAGTTGAAGATCCCCGTCCGGTTTTTCCACGGCACCGCCGACACGTCGGTGTCACCGGCCGTGTCCATGGAATTTTCCAGCTATCCCGCAGATTCCAGCCTGACCCTCATCGATGGGACGGATCATGGCTTTGACACCAGGACAGGCTTTGACGAACTGGCCCGGGGCGTCCTTGGATCCACCCGGGAGTTTTTCCGGGTGAAATAAACCATTTGACTCATATCAAGGCCGACTCACAACAAAAAACGTCGTTCTGATTTTTTATCGGCACACAAAAGACACTTCGCGCATTTGTGAAGTGTCTTGATGATCTTTGAATTTTTCAGGGTACGAGAATCATTAAGGACATAACCAGTTTTCGCTGAGTAACAGGTCCTGCATCTGATAGAGAGTATGATACAGTAAAGTTAATCGTAATTATGTTTATTACGATTAACTATTTTTATACCCATTAATGAGGTGAATGCAATGTTCGTCGGCCGACAAAAAGAACTGGATGGTTTAAATAAGCAATACAACAGCGGACATTTTGAAATGACCGTTGTGTATGGCCGAAGACGCGTCGGAAAGACGACACTGATCAAAGAATTTCTGAAAGAGAAAAAAGCCATTTAATTTTTAGCGACAAATGCTTCAAAGGACATGAATCTCAAAATTTTCTCGGAACAACTGATCCATCACTTCAATCCGAGTCTGAGAGATCTGGCTTTTCCGGATTTTGATGCAGCTTTTCGATACCTGGCCGAAATGACGCGAAACGAACGAAGAGTGCTTGTACTGGATGAATATCCTTATCTGGCTGATTCCGTGGATGGAATGTCCTCTTTGCTGCAGCGGGCCATCGACGAATACTTCCTGAAGGGACAGCTGTTCGTAATTCTTTGCGGTTCATCCATGAGTTTCATGGAAAATCAGGTTTTACATCAAAAAAGTCCTCTATATAGCCGAAGAACAAGTCAAATCAAACTGCAGCCGTTCACCTTCAGGGAAACGCTGGAGATGCTCGAAGGAATGGATCACAATGACATCGCTGTTCTGTTTGGCGCCACAGGAGGCGTTGCGGAATACCTGTCCTTTGTCAATAAAGAAAAAACACTGAAAGAAAATCTTTTGGAGCTGTTTTTTGAAACTCGGGGTCGCTTGTATGAGGAGCCTGGCAATCTGCTGAATCAGGAACTAAGAGAGCCGAAGCTATACAATGATATTTTGTTTGCCATAGCCGCCGGATCCAGCAAAAACAATGATATCGCCTCAGCTGTTGGCAAGCAATCCTCAGCCATTAACCCTTATCTAAACAGTCTGCAGGAATTGCACATTATTACCAGAGAAGAATCGGTTTCCAAATTTGGATTCAAAAAAGCCAGTTTATCGCATCACCGATGGCATGTATCGATTTTGGTTTCGGTTTGTTCGAACCGGAATGACATATATCGAAATGGGCCAGGGCGACAGTTATTACGATCGGAAGGTCCAACCCTGCATATCAGACTTTATGGGGCAAGTCTTTGAAGCCATTGTCCAGGAATTTATGCTTTTCAGAAATCTGAAATCAAGACTTCCGGATCTCATCATTCGGCAAGGGCGCTTTTGGGGCAGTGACCCTCATAGAAAGAAAGAGGTTGAAATAGATTATTTAGGCATCACAAACTCAGGATACCTCCTGGGAGAAGCTAAATGGACGAAAGCACCCGTCGGTGAGTCAGAAGTTTAAT
>CAYYVR010000121.1:0-8064 GCA_964475185.1 uncultured Clostridium sp.
TCCCTGCCCGGATCTCACGCATTGCAAGAGCCCCTGAAATTAGTCCCTTCGGCACTAAAAAAAGGACACACAAGGTGTCCTTCCCTTAAACTATTTAGCGTAATCGATAGCTCTCGTCTCTCGGATCACGTTGATTTTAATCTGGCCTGGGTAATCCAATTCTTCCTCAACCCGTCTGACGATATCTTTCGCCATCTGCGTTGCGCCCAGATCATCTACTACTTCCGGTTTGACAACGATTCTGATTTCTCTTCCAGCCTGGATCGCATAGGATTTTTCCACGCCTTCGTATGAGTTTGCAATTTCTTCTAATTTTTCCAGTCTTCTTATGTACGTTTCAAGGGTTTCGCGTCTGGCGCCCGGTCTGGCTGCAGAAATCGCATCTGCTGCCTGGACCAGAACGGCTTCCAGGTTTTCCATTTCCAAATCGCCGTGGTGGGCGCCGATGGCGTTGACCACAGCAGGAGGTTCGTGGTACTTCTTGGCCAGATCTGCACCGATCGTAGCGTGAGAGCCTTCCACTTCATGATCCACGGCTTTGCCGATATCATGGAGCAGTCCTGCCCGTTTTGCCACTGTCGGATCCAAGCCCAGTTCCGATGCCATCAGACCGCATAATTTCGACACTTCGATGGAGTGTTTCAAAACGTTCTGACCATAGCTGGTTCTGAATTTGAGACGGCCGACCAGTTTCTGCAGTTCGGGGTGGAGATTGTGGATGCCTGTTTCAAAGGCTGCCTGCTCTCCCTCTTCCTTGATCCCATTTTCTACATCTTTTTTGGCTTTTTCCACCATTTCTTCGATTCTGGCAGGATGGATCCGGCCATCAACAATGAGTTTTTCCAGTGCATTCTTGGCAATTTCTCTCCGAATCGGATCAAAACTGGACAAGATGACAGCTTCCGGCGTGTCATCGATGATGAGGTCAACTCCTGTCAGAGTTTCGAGGGTTCTGATGTTACGTCCTTCACGGCCGATGATCCGGCCCTTCATTTCATCATTGGGAAGAGATACAACATGGACTGTCGTTTCTGAAACATGGTCTGAAGCACAGCGTTGAATGGACTGGGTGATGATTTCCCGGGCGCGTTTGTCGCCTTCTTCTCTGGCCCTGGTCTCGATCTCCTTGACCAGGAGGGCTGCCTCATGCTTGGCATCCTGACTGATTTCGTCCAGCAGGACACGTTTGGCTTCTTCCGAGGTGTAGCCGGAAACACGTTCCAATTCTGTTTTACGCTGCTGATGCAGGTCTTCCGCCTGCTTTTCCTTATCCTGAATCTCATTCAGTTTCCGGTTCAGCGTATCTTCCTTCTTCTCCATGTTATCGATCTTACGGTCCAGCGTTTCTTCCTTCTGGATGGTTCGCTTTTCCAGACGGGTGATCTCCGAACGACGTTCTTTGGTCTCCCGGTCCAGTTCGACTCGAAGCCTGTGGTTTTCTTCCTTAGCCTCAATCAAGGCTTCCTTTTTGAGACTCTCTGCCTTTTCTCTTGCCGCTTCCAGATCGGCCTGTATTTTCAGGTCTGATTCCTTTAGCTTGGTTTCTGCTTCTTTTAATTTATTCTTAGAAACAATGCCTGAAACGATAAGCGCTCCAAGCGCAACAGCCAACAGAACGATGGTCAGAACAACGTCCCCTCCCAACGTCAGTAATGGCGTCACTAATATGCCTTTCATTGTGTGCGTCCTCCCGCAATGTATTTTTATTACGAGGCGGATGATCTATAACAAAAGGGCTGGTAGAGCTAAATTAGTTCTATTCCATTTTACTTGAATGCATGATATTAGTCAATAAAATGAATAACACATGGAAAGGGACCGAAATGGCTTGTTTCAAGCCTTCCGGTCCCTTTCAGAGTTATGTTTTCCGAATTATTTTGCAGCTTTGGCTGTTTTTGTATCCTTTTTGACAGTTTCCGTCTCAATTCCCGTGTCTGAATCAGACGCAAAACCATCCTCGGCTGGCTTCACCGGTTTGTCCATTTCCCTGAGCAGCGGCAGATTGTGCTTTTCACGGATTTTATTTTCCAGAAGGAATGCCAGTTCCGGGTTTTCCTTCAGGTAATTTTTGGCATTTTCACGTCCCTGGCCCAGTCTGGTCTCACCGTAATAGAACCAGGCACCGGATTTACCGACAATATCCTCTTTGACGCCTACGTCGATGATGTTCCCGTTGCGGGAAATGCCTTCATTGTACATGATGTCGAACTCAGCTGTGCGGAAAGGCGGGGCCACTTTGTTCTTCGTGACCTTGATCCGTGTCCGGTTTCCCTGGAACACGTCTCCGGTCTTGATGGTATCAGTTTTTCTGACATCCAGCCGAACCGACGAGTAGAATTTCAGCGCCCGCCCGCCGGGAGTCACTTCAGGATTACCGAACATGATCCCGACTTTTTCACGGAGCTGATTGATAAAGACGACACAGGTATGGCTCTTGCTGATGGAGGCCGTCAGTTTGCGCAGCGCCTGGGACATCAGTCTGGCCTGCAGTCCGACATGGGCATCGCCCATCTCGCCCTCGATCTCGGCCCGGGGGACTAAAGCTGCCACGGAGTCTACCACCACGATATCCACAGCATTGGAGCGAACCAGAGCTTCTGTGATCTCCAACCCCTGCTCCCCGGTATCCGGCTGAGAAACGATGAGATTGTCGATGTCCACTCCGATTTTTTTCGCATACTGAGGATCCAGTGCATGTTCTGCATCAATGAAAGCAGCGATGCCGCCCAGTTTCTGAGCTTCTGCCACCATATGCAGGGCCACGGTGGTTTTACCTGAGGATTCGGGACCATACACTTCGATGATCCGTCCTCTCGGGATCCCGCCGATCCCCAGGGCGATGTCCAGATCCAGACATCCGGTCGGAATGGATTCCACGTTGAGCTTGGCATCATCGCCCAGCTTCATGATGGACCCTTTTCCAAACTGTTTTTCTATTTGGCCCATGGCCGCGTCAATTGCTTTTTGCTTATCTGCATTAATTGGCATAGTAACTCCTCTCATAATAAGAACATTTGTTCTACTTCATTATATGGGATTGATTCGACAAAATCAATCAGGTTCGTATAGTAATTATTGTTCTCCCCATTTAAATTATACAGTTTGAGCGGACACTTTCGCAGATCAGTCCAGATAATGCTTCCGGATCTGCGCCAGGATCTCATCGTCGGGGCGGACTTCCATGGCCCGGTCATAGAGTTCCCGGGCCTGCCGGACCTCACCCAGGTGGAACAGACTGATGATCAGGTTGGTCATGGGCTCAAATTCCTTTGTAGTATCAAAGACCGCCTGGAAATAATCACGGGCCGTCCCATAGTCATCGATGAGGGCATAATTCAACCCCAGTTCGTTGAGGACATCGATGAAACCGGGATCCAGCGCCTGAGCCTCCTCGAGGTAATAGATCGCTTTCTCGTGGTTTTCCAGCAGCCGGTAACAGACGGCAATGGAATAGATCAGCCGGGGATTATTGCCTTCCCGGGGGAGCAGCTCCAGAAGGATCTTCAGACTGCCTTTGGGATCTTCATACAGCTTCCGGTAGGCTTCTTCGGCCTTTGTATTTCGCTCCAGCTCCTCGATGCGGCTCAGTACCGCTTCACTTTCTTCGCCGCCGGCGGCGATATAACGTTTCAGCGCAGCCAGGGCTTCATCCTCTGAGCCTGCGGCGCTCTTCAGCGAGCCCTGGATCAGGTAGCCGTTGATGTTGCCGTTATCGATGGCAATATCAGTCAGGGCCAGGACTTCCGTCATCCACAGATCATCTTTCAGAGCCAGTTCCTCTCCGGCAGATAACAGGATATTTTCCGTTTCTTCATCCCCGCTGAACTCGTACAGCCCTTTGAGAAGGATGAAACTTTCCGTCAGCTTGCCTTCCTGATACAGTGAACTGATCTTCTTTTTCAGAATCAGTTCCGATGCGCCGTACCCCTTCAGCATGGCCTGGTACTCCGCAGCAAAGGTGAACTCCGGATCCAGCGCAACCGCATAGGCCATGCCCACGATGAATTCCGAGATCGGCAGGTCACTGGGGACCTCGTTGCTGGTGACTTTTTTGACTAAAAAATCCGGATTGATGGGCACATAAAGTTCATCCTCAGACTCTGTCAGGCTTTTGGCGTAAAAGATCTCACTGGCTTTGGTCCGGTCAAATTCCAAGAAAAGCAATGCATTCAATCGTTCCTTTTGACTTATCATCGATCTCCCTTTCCCTTTTATAGATATAAATTAGATTTAAAAATAGATTTCATGAGGCAGCAGTTCAACAATAAAACCATCCGACCTCAATCTATTGATTGTTTCCGGCAATCCGCAGCTGCCTGCATTTCATCCGCTTCGATGTCTGGCCCTATGCCTGGGCATGGACCTGGATTTTTTGTTTCGTTCTGCTTTTTATCTCGCAGATCAGAGAACCTTCGTTTCCTAAAAAGAGGACCGCATGGCGGTCCATCTTTTCATATCATACCATAGTGTTCAAACCGCCTTCACAAGGGGGTCTACGCGTTGAATGAAGTATCCACCAGGGCATCGACGGCCCGGGCAAACTCTTCCAGGCGGCGGGTGCTGTCCTCAAGGGAAGTGCCCTTCACCGCGGTGTAGGCTTTCATTTTCGGTTCAGTCCCAGATGGCCGGATGACGAACCAGGAGTCGTCGGCCAGCATGAATTTAATGACATTGGAAACCGGCAGCGTCAGGTCATGGACCGTTCCGTCGGCCAGCATTTCCTTCGAGGTCTGATAGTCCAGTTTTCTGACGACCTTTACGCCGCCCAGTTCCTTAAGATCCAGTTTGCGGAAATAGTCCAGGGAGCGCCGGATCTCCTCGGCCCCTTCCTTTCCCTTGCGGGTGTAGGACTGGAGTCCTTCACGGAAATAGCCGAACTCTTCATAGACATCCATCAGCGCATCGTAGAGCGTCATATCCCTGGATTTATAATACAGAGCCATCTCACAGACCATCATGGCCGTGACGACGGCATCCTTGTCCCGGGTGAACGTTCCCAGCGAATAGCCGAAGGATTCTTCAAACCCGAAGATGAACTGATGCGAGCCCGTATCTTTGAATTCCTCGATTTTTTCACCGATATATTTAAAGCCGGTGAGGACGTCCATGACCTCCACGCCGTACTTTTCGGCGATCTTGCGGACACTTTCTGTGGTGACGATGGTTTTGATGATCACGCCGTTTTCCGGCAGTTTGCCTTCTTCGGTCAGGGCTTTGAGCATGTAGTTTGTGATGAGCATCCCCGTCTGATTGCCGGATAGCACCTGAGACGTCCCGTCTTCTTCCAATACAACGACGCCCAGACGGTCGGCATCGGGATCCGTCCCGAAAATCAGATCCGCATTGATGTGCTCATTCATTTTCAATGCCAGTTCAAAGACATCCGGGTTTTCCGGATTCGGATAGGGTGCCGTGGGGAAATTTCCGTCCGGCAGTTCCTGCTCCGGGACGACGTGGACCTTGGCATATCCCAGTTCAGACAGAATGGTCCGTACCGGCACATTGCCTGATCCATGCAGCGGTGTGAAAATGATTTCCAGTTCACCGGCCATTTCCTGGATCAGATCTTTTTTGATGCAAAGTGTCTTGATGGATTCATAATAGGCCCGGTCCACTTTTTCACCCACGATCTCTATGCTGCCATCGGCGATGGCTTCCTCATAATCCTTCGGCCGGATCTCATCGTAGGAAGCGACCCCTTCGATGGCTGCCAGGATCTCATCCGCTTCCTCATCGGTGACCTGACCGCCGTAGGAGCTGTAAACTTTGTAGCCATTGTATTCACTGGGATTGTGGGAGGCCGTGATGACGATCCCCGAATCAGTGCCCAGGTGACGGATGGCAAAAGACAGAAGCGGCACCGGACGCAGGGAATCAAACAGAAAGACTTTATGCCCCTCCTTTGCCAGGATCTGCGCTGCGATCCGCGCAAATTCCGGCGACTTGATCCGGGAATCGAAGGCGATGACAACTTTGGCCTCACCGAACTGAGCCGTCAGATAGCGGGCCAGGCCCAATGTGGCCTTCCCCACTGTATGCTCATTGATCCGATTGGTGCCGGCACCGCGCACACCGCGCAATCCGGCTGTACCAAAGGCCAGTTCCCGATAGAAACGGTCCTCGATCTCTTTTTCATCGGTGATGGTCCGGAGCTCCTCCCGGTATTCCAGATTGATGGCTTCATCTTTGAGCCAAGATTCATAGGTTTTTCGATAATCCATATGGTTCCCCCTGTTGGTTTGGTCCTCGGGCAATGAAATGATTCTAATTTCTTTTCTTTTTCTCATTATAACCTTTTTTTCAGCATCAGCCGTCATTCCAGCCTTCAATTCAAGAAGATTTTACACATCCGGCCGATTTTCCGGCAGTTTTCCGATGAAAATAAAATCAATTGAATTCGAATGCGTTATAATATAGAATAAATACGTTAATGCGCAGGGCACTTTGACTTCGTCAGACCCTGCAGCACGCACAGGGTATTAATATAAGAAAAAGGATGGTGGCGACCAGGTGTATAAGCTCAATCAAGATGAGACTCCACTGTTTGATGCGCTCATGGAGTACGTGGCCAGGGATACGATCCCCTTCCACGTACCGGGACATAAAAAAGGCCATGGAGTCGATGCTGAGTTTAAAAATTTCATAGGGGATAACCCCTTCAAAATAGACGTCACCGTGTTCAAACTGGTGGATTCGCTTCATCATCCGACCGGGCCCATTAAGGAAGCTCAGGCCCTGGCAGCGGATGCCTACGGGTCCGATGCGACGTTTTTTTCCATCCACGGGACCTCAGGAGCCATTCAGGCCATGATCATGTCCGTGGTGAGTGCCGGAGATACCATCATCGTCCCGCGCAATGTGCATAAATCCGTCACCGCCGGGATCATCCTTTCAGGCGCCGTTCCCGTCTACATGCAGCCGGAGCTGGATAAAAACCTGGGGATCGCCAACGGCGTGCTCCCGGAGACTGTGGAACAGACGCTGAGGGAAAATCCCCACGCCAAAGCCGTACTCATCATCAACCCTACATACTATGGCATCTCCACTGACCTCAAGCGCATCGCGGAGATCGTCCACAGCTATGATATTCCCCTCATCGTCGATGAGGCCCACGGTCCCCATCTCAAGTTCAATGAAAAGCTGCCCATGAGCGCCATGGAGGCCGGAGCAGATCTTTGTTCCCAGTCCACCCACAAGATCATCGGCGCACTGACGCAGGGGTCCCTGCTCCATGTCCGGACCAAATACGTCGACATCGCAAGAGTCCAGCAGATCATGAACCTGCTCCAGACCACTTCCCCTTCCTACATCCTCATGGCTTCCCTGGATACCTCCCGACGCCAGATCGCCCTGGAGGGAAAAGAATTGCTGGATCGCGCCCTTGAACTGGCTGCCTATGTCCGCAGTGAGATCAATCAGATCCCCGGCTTTTACTGCTACGGCGATGAACTCCTGGGCCAGCCCGGTGTATTCGCCATCGATCCCACCAAGATCTGCATCACCTGCCGCGATCTGGGGATCACCGGCTTTGACCTGGATATGATCCTGTCCAATAAATACCACATCCAGATGGAGCTGTCGGATCTCTACAACGTTCTGGCCGTAGGTTCCTTCGGGGACACCCGGGAGAACATGGATAAACTGCTGGATGCACTGCGCGAGATCTCGAAGGAATACATGAATGAAAATACCCGCAAGGCGGACTTTCTGGATATCCCGCCCATCCCCAAACAGGTCCTGATCCCCCGGGAAGCCTTCAACGGCAACAAAACCTCCGTCCCCCTGGAAGATTCAGTGGGCGAGGTGTCCGGTGAATTCCTCATGGCCTATCCCCCCGGGATCCCGATCCTGTGCCCGGGAGAAGTCATCACTGAAGAAATCGTCAATTATGTCCAGGATCTTAAAAAAACCGGACTGTATGTCCAGGGCACTGAAGACCCCAAAGTCGAAAACATCCTGGTCGTCACCCGATAAGCAAAAAGCTGCTCTCGATGAGAGGCAGCTTTTTTATTGAAAAAATGGTCAGACCTACTACTTCGCCGGCTCCCCCTTTTTTCAGAAAAT
>CAYYVR010000122.1:0-7984 GCA_964475185.1 uncultured Clostridium sp.
CGATTTTTAATTCGTTTAACTTTTTGATGATGATATCTCCTTTGGAAACAGATATTGAATACAGGTTCAATTATAGAGGAACTTAGTTTGATAATCAAACTAATTAGTTTTGAAAAATCGCTGTACAGGAACGGCTGGATTTGCCGGATGGGGCAGGGACGGACGTCCGAATGCCGTGAGGCGCCCATCCTGATGGGCTCCCCCATTTGAATATGATACAATCCCATTGAGAACAATTTAGTTGACGCAGCACTGAAACTCTCGGGGAAGGGAGTTAGCTGCCGGTGCAGGGGGATCATGACCCCAGTCCGCATCGCCCCGTCCCATAACCAAAGAAAACAATGGAGATCCCTAAAATGACCAGTTTAACCATTTTCCAGGCCGCCGCCCGGCATGTGCCCGGTATTCTGAAAGTAAAAAAAGAAGCCCACGAGCTGTTCGTGGAGCAGCGGCCCGACGTTTATAAAGAAAGCGAGATCCTCTACACCGATGATTTTCTGGAGCGGTTTCTCAGCCGGGCCGATCACCGGATCCTGGCGGCTGCCGTCGCCGATGAGATCGTCGGCTACGCTTTCGTCCAGTCGGTCGAAGTTCAGCTGCCCATGCTGACCGACCGCAGTTATGTCTACATCCATGACCTGGCCGTAGCCCAGGCGTACCGCGGGGTCGGCGTCGCCTCCACCCTGCTCGGAGCCGTCGACGAGTTCGCAAGGGGCATCGGCGCCGACAAGGTCGAACTGGCCGTGCACATCTTCAGTGATGCGGCGATCTCGCTGTATGAGAAAAAAGGGTTCACGATCCGGACCCTGCGCATGGAAAAAGACCTTTCCACCCGCAGCAGTTAAACGATGCCCCGGGGCGATGGAGATCGCGCCGCCTGTAAGGACGCGTCCTGGAGTCAGGCAGTTCAGGCCGGAAGCGGACGCAGGTCAAAGGCTGACGCAAGGCGGGCGCTGAAGAAGGCAGGCCGACAAGTTCGCTCATTGCCCGTGAGGACGAGCTCAATCTGCTGGTACGGCCATACGAACGAAGGATCGCAGCATTCCGGGAAATCGGATCAAATTGTTAGAAATTTCAATGGTGCCGTCGGTGTTATAATGGATTTCGTCCGGCATCGACTCAACGCTTTGAGCTGCCGGATCATCAAGACGTTGAAGGAGACTGCATTTTTGAAGCACAAAGACATATTGGAACTGAAGAAACGATTGAAGAAGGATCAATGCACCATCAGTCAGATGAGCGGCTGCTACGTCAACAGCGAAAAGGAGATCGTCTCGTCCTACCGGGACAACTTCCTCAATCTCGAGGAGTCGGATTTTTTCAAATATCTCGAGCTCGCCCGCAAGACACTGTCGGGAGCCATGGGCAACAACCTGCTGGAGCTGGACTTCAAGGCTGGTGAAACGGAAGCCGGCGGCAGCCAGGAGCTGCTGCTGCAGCTCAAAAGCAGTCGGCTCAAGGACGATGAGCTCCTGCAGAATTTCTACCGCCGGATCATCGATCATTTCCATTACACGGGAAACTATCTGATCCTGCTCTTCGCCGATGCCTATGATGTCATCCGGCGGACCAGTGACAACCTGAAGCTGGATGAGTCCGAGGAGACCTATGAATACATCCTCTGCGCGATCTGCCCGGTGACCCTGTCCGATCCCGGACTCCATTACAAGGAGGACGAGCGGAAAATGCGTGCCCATCACCGCGACTGGATGGTGGCTCCGCCGGTCCATGGCTTTCTCTATCCGGCCTTCGCCGATCACAGCGGGGATGTCAGCCACGTCCTCTACTACACGAAAAACGCCAGGGAACCGCAGGGCGAGATCATGGAGGAGGTCCTGGGCTGCCAGCCCATGAAGACCACGGCCATCCACCGCGATGCCATCCAGGTGCTTCTGCAGGAAGCCACCGGCTACGATGAAGCGACCGCTGAAAAGCTCCACATCGAACTCCATGAGAATCTCCAGCGGATGATGGAGGACCAGGAATTCTCCGAGGCCGCCGATGAGGAACCCATGGTCCTGACCAGCGTCCAGCTCCAGGATCTCATTGCTGACCGGGCTTCCGAGGAGATTCTCGAGAAGATCGAGAAAGTCTACGGCGAATATTTTGACGGGGAGCTGCCCCAGGCGGATCGGATCCTGGACAATCGAGTGCTGAAGGCTGCTCAGCTCAAGAAGAAGGAATTTCGACCTGGAAAAACAGGTGGAGAACCTGAAGGCAAAACTGGAGGAAGTCCATCCGGCTGAGGCGGAGAACGAGGCCGCAGAGGGGATCGCAGAGGCCCTGGACGCCGAGGAACCCGTCGCCATCCGCCTTCTCGTCAAATCGGACAAGGTCCCGCAGGTCAGGCTGGAAACCATCCAGGGCCAGAAGTGCCTGGTGGTTCCCCTGGCGGAAGACGAGAAAGCTTCGATCAATGGCGAAAGGAACCTCTTCGAAGCGGTCACCCCTGAGACCGCGGAAGCCTGATCGGACGACCCACTGCGCCGGGCCATCGACCATGAGCGGTACATCTCCGTCCAACAGGTCCGTTGGCCCGTAAACGGCACATCGATCCGTCACCACGAGCACATCAACCATAGCCCACCAGGATCCACCAGATTCCATCATCCCAGGGACTTGGTCGGGCTCATTCAAAAACATCATAGAAAAGCCAAGCGCGACCCCCGGTAATCCAGTCACCGGGGGTCGCGCTTTTCCATCATCGATTGTCCGGGCAGCCTCTCCTTCGCCCGTCGGTCTGGGGGCCGCGGGGATGCAAAGATCCGGTGGTCCGCCTTCTCCAGGACGGGATCCGGTGGCCCTGAGACCAGTGGAGGGATCAGCTGTTTTTCTGATTCTCCAGAAACGCTTTCATGTCAGCTTCCATGTAGTAGCGGTCATGGCCCTGGCCATATTCATCCTTCATGAACTCCTTGGTCTCGAAGCCCAGCTTGTTTTGATACAGATGGATGGCGCCGGTATTTTCGACGTCGACGGTGAGGCTCATCCGGGTATAGCCCTGTTCGACCAGATTTTCGGCAATGCTTTTGAGAAACTCAAAGCCCAGGCCGTGACCCTGCAGATCTTCCTTGATGGCGAAATCAAACAGGTAGACCGTATCATTGGTGTCCCAGTCGCGCATGAAGATCGCGATGCCCAGGACCTGGGGTTGGTCCTTGTCCTTGAGCACGAAGACATTGCCATGGCGGATCTGGGGGACCAGGCCGAATTCATCCAGCGCCATGTCGCCCAGGACATTGGATCCAAAGGTGACCATCCGCTTGAGCAGTTTCAGATCAAAATCCTGGACCAGATAAACACCGATGTGTCCGATGTCCGAGTCCAGGTCTTTGACCAATTTTCGGGGTAATTGATTGATTTGTTCCAGCATATGCTTGATTCACTCCTTCTTCCGGTATTCGCGTTATATAAATATCACAGTGCTTATTATTATAAGGCATAAATATTAACTGGAAAAAAATTACCGGGGTACACCAGTCGCCATGATGCTTATTTTCATGGACTGAGCAGATGATTCCAGGCTTTTGTTTCGAATATCAGATCGTCAGCCGACGGTGGCTTTGCACGATGAAATATGAAACGTTGAAAACTTGAACCCTTTACATTGCCGGATCTGGTAAATGTCATGGGGCATCAGTGGTTTTTTATGCATTTCAATTGACTTATATTCTGAATTTAGAATATAATAGCTGAAATACTAAAATCTTAATGAACTGTTAACGAATAATGTTGTTTAATACCAATGATAGAGGTCAACTTGTGAAAAAATGGTTAAAAAGTTCCATCGCATCCATGGATGGTGGCAGTTATGCCAAAGATTATCAGGGCATGGATCTATCCGGATTCCTGGACTGCTCCAATGGCATCAACCCCTTTGGTGTGCCCGATGGGGTGCGGCGACTGCTGGTGGATATTGATCCAGCGCTGATCCAGCATTATCCCCATTCCAGCGAACCCATGAAACAGGCCATTGCTGCCCACTGGAAGGATCAGGCCGAACTGCGGCCGGAGCAGATCCTGCTGGGCGATGGCACCATTGAGCTCATCTATAAGCTCAATAAACTGTTCCTCACCGAGGGCAGCCGGGTGCTGGGCCTGTGCCCGCAGTTCCCGGACTATATCAACGACGTCAGGAGCTGCGGAGGGAACTATGCCAGCTACGATCTGGCGGGCGAAGATGGATATCGCTTTGACGCAGCGCATTTTATGGAACAGATGGACTCCTCTTACTCGATCTATTACCTCGATAATCCCAATAATCCCACGGGCCAGTTCATCCCCCGCGGGGATGTGGAGCGAATCGTCCGGAAGGCCCGCGATCTCGAAGCGCTGGTGATCGTTGATGAGGCTTACGGAGACTTTCTCCCCTTGGCGGAATCCGCGGTCGGCCTGCTGGCTGATTATGAGGACCTCATCGTCCTGCGGACTTTCTCCAAGGGACTGGGGCTGGCGGGTCTGCGCGCCGGCTATGCCCTGACTTCGGCGGAAGTGGCCGGCTACTACCGGCGGATCGCCAATCCCTACGAGATGAGCGGGATCTCCCGGCTCCTTTGTCAGGCAGCCCTGGCTGATCAGGCCTTCATGGCACGATCCATCGAGGGGGTCCGCACCAACAAAAAGCAGGTGCAGGGTTCGCTGACCAAGCTTCAGCCCCTGGCATCGCATCCCGCCGTGCCCATCCTCACCGTGATCCATCCCGATCCGGCCGTGGATCTGGAGGAGCTGTTTTTCGAGGAGAACATCCTGACGGTGTCCGGCCGGAGTTTCGCCGGACTGGGCCGCAACGCGGTCCGACTGATGATCCATGCGGACATCCAGCGACTGACGGAAGGGATCCGGAAGGTGGAAGCGCGTCTTCCGTAGAACGAAATCAACAAGGAAAGTGAGGAATCATGGAACAAAAATATACACAATGCATGGATCTGGTCCAACGCGACAGTCAGGTCTATCCGGAATTTGCCCGCATCGCCTACTACCCCCTGGCCATTCGCAGGGGCCACGGCGCCATCATCGAGGATGCCGACGGCAATGAGTACATCGATCTGCTGTCCGGGGCATCTTCCCTGAATACCGGTCACAGTCACCCCCGGATCGTCGAAGCCATCTGCCGACAGGCTGGTGAGTTCATCAGCTACACCTCGGCCTATACCTATTCTGAGCCACTCATCAGCCTGGCGGAGGCTTTGTGCCGGATCACACCGGGTGATTTTTCGAAAAAAGTCGCCTTCGGCCTGTCCGGGTCCGATGCCAACGACGGCATGATCAAACTGGTCCGGTCCTATACCGGCCGCCGGACCATCGTCTCCTTCATCGGCGGCTATCATGGTTCCACCTACGGCGCGCTGTCGCTGTCCGCCATCAGCGGCAACATGCGGCGCAAGATCGGACCGATGATCTCCGACGTCCATCACATCCGTTATCCCGACTGTTACCGCTGTCCCTTCCACCGCAATGAGGCGGAAGGCTGCGACCTGGCCTGCCTGGATGATTTCAAACAGGCGCTGGCCAGCTACATCCCCGCCGACGAAGTGGCGGCGGTAGTGGTGGAGCCCATTCAGGGCGACGGCGGCCTCATCGTCCCGCCGAAGAAATACATCAAGGCGCTCCATGAACTGTGTCAGGAGCACGGCATCCTGTTCGTCAGTGAAGAAGTCCAGCAGGGCTTCGGCCGCACCGGCAAATGGTTCGGCATCGAACATTTTGACGTGGAGCCTGACGTCATCGTCATGGGCAAATCCATCGCTTCCGGGGTGCCCCTCAGCGCCATTGTGGCGAGAAGTGAGATCATGGATGCGCTCCAGCCGCCGGCTCATCTGTTCTCCATGAGCGGCAACGCGCTCTCCTGCGCGGCGGCCCTAGAGACCATCCGGGTCATCGAGGACGAAGGGCTCCTGGAGCGTTCCCGCGAACTGGGCGACTACGTCAAGTCGCGCTTCGAGGAAATGCAAAGCCGGTATGATCTCATCGGCGATGTGCGCGGCATGGGTCTGTCCATCGGCGTCGATCTGGTCAAGGATCGGCAAACCAAAGAGGGGGACAAGACCGCAGCGGCCAAGATCTGCTATCGATGCTGGCAGAAAGGCGTCATCGTCATTTTTCTGGCCAACGGGGTCCTGCGGATCCAGCCGCCTCTGGTCATCTCCAGGGAGGAGCTGGACCAGGCGCTGGCGGTCATCGAAGAATCCATGGTCGAATACATCAACGGGGAGATCTCCGATGATGTGCTGAAGGTTGTAAAGGGTTGGTAGGACCCTGAAAAACATAAAAAAATAACAGGAGGAATCATTTTATGAACATCACAAAAGCAGCCTGGTTCAAGAAGTACATGATCCCGGGCATCATCTTCCAGTCCGTCGTCATCGGCGGCGGCTATGGAACGGGCAAGGAACTGGTGGAATTCTTTTTGAGCTTCGGCACCGTCGGCGGCCTGGTGGCCATGCTGGCCATCTCCGGCATCGCCTGGGCCGTGGTCTGCGCGGCGACCTTTGAATTCGCGCGGGTCTTCAAGGCCTACGACTACCGGACGTTCTTCAAAAAATTACTCGGCAGATTCTGGTGGATCTATGAGATCTGCTACATGGTCCTGCTCCTCATCGTTCTCGCGGTCATCGCTTCTTCCGCCGGCGCCATCCTCAATGAAACGCTGGGACTGAACTACTACGTGGGCGTCATTGGCATGATGATCGGCGTCGGTCTGCTGGTCCTCAAGGGATCGGAAGCCATTGAGAGCTTTCTCTCCTACTGGTCTTTCCTGCTTTATGCCGTCTACATCACCTTCCTGGTCATCATCTTCGTCAAGTTCGGCAGCAGCATTTCGCAGAATCTCGCCCAGGGCACCATGGAACCAGGCTGGGCCACCGGCGGACTGAAATATGCCTTCTATAACCTCGGCATCATTCCGGCGGTCCTGTTCACCACCCGTCACATCGACACCCGTAAGGAAGCCGTCGGCGCTGGTTTCCTGGCCGGACTCATCGGCATCATCCCGGCTGCGCTCCTCTTCGTGGCGATGACCGCGTTCTATCCGGAGATCCTCACCGTCGCAGTGCCCACCGTCCACATCCTCAATTCCATCGGATCCCCGCTGCTGCAGCTGCTCTTCCAGATCACTCTGTTTGGTACGCTCATCGAGACCGGCACCGGCTTCATTTTCGCCGTCACCGAACGCGTGGGTAATGTCTACAAGGAGCAGAACAAGCCGAAACCGTCCTGGCTTACACCAGCCCTCACCATCGGTCTGCTGGTCACCGGCGCCCTCATCACCCAGTTTGGCCTGACCGGCCTCATTGCGCAGGGTTACGGCACCATCACCTGGGGCTTCCTCTTCTTCTATGTCATCCCGGTCCTGACCATCGGCCTCTATAAGATCATGAAGGCCAGGAAAGCACCGGCAGTTGTTACTGAACCTTAATTCAGGATCAGCAACATCATAATATTCAGCCTGAGAGTCCGGCCTTGCGCCGGGCTCTTTTTATGTTATAGGAAATGATATAAATCCGGATTTTTTTCAGCCCGCTTAATATAATGGCTTCAAGGACATTTTGCTGAAAGGTGATTTTATGGGAGTCATCAAAGACATTTTTCGTGATCATTTGGATCAATCTGTCACGGATCATCCCCAGATGATCCGTGACTCGGTCTACAAAGTAAGTCAAATAGGTTATAATAAAATAATAAAAAGAACTCTTAAAAAGACACTAGGAAAAACCTGAATGATTAAGATGACCCGGAGGCTGTCAATTGAAAAGTAAACCAAGGTTTAAAATTATCGAAGTTTTGTTGTCGGTATCAATGCTCTTTGCCACAGGCTGTTCCTTGCTGGAGGGGCCGGAACCGTTGACGAAGGGAAAGGATGAAGCACAGGTTCTTGAAATGGAGATATCAAAACCATGGGTGTCTCTTGAAGCTGGGCCAAGTATCATCGGAGATCAAATCGTCGAAGAAGCAAGAAAAATACTGGGCACACCCTATATTTTTGGTG
>CAYYVR010000123.1:0-7891 GCA_964475185.1 uncultured Clostridium sp.
GTCTTCCCCGCACACGCGGGGGTGATCTGCACTTTAGCGCACCATCTACTCCCGCGAGCGCTAGAAAAATGGGTGATACAATGCACTTACGTAAAAAAAACTGAAGGTGGATAAAGATCCACCTTCAGAGGAGATGTTTTTCTGGTTTTTTATTGTGGGGAAAGGTCTGAATGCCTATGGGATTAATCAGTCATTTTGAAAAAAGTAATGATTCATGTTGATCCATAGTTTTTGAAATATTATTTACTTAGGTTGTTTTCTTTTGGGATGCTCCGACTGCCGAGAGAACAGCGTTTAATGCGACCCCTACCATGGCAGCCAGGCTTAATCCGGTGATGGAAATCGCTTCGTTGATTTTGATCCCGATGTGGATGCCGGTCACGCCCTGGAAGTAGGATTCCCAAAGCCCCAGGACCAGCATGACAACCATGACGATGACATTCACTGGATTGAACTGCACTTTATTGTTTTTGATCGTTTGCACTCCGATCAGCGCGATCATTGAGAATAACATCATACTGATCCCGCCCATGACCGGGGTGGGGATGGTTCCCAGGAAACCGCCGATTTTGGATACGAATCCCAGAATAATTGCAAATACTGCAGCCAGTCTCAATATGGATGGGTCGTAGTTTTTGGTGATCGCCAGGACGCCTGTGTTCTCACCGTAGGTCGTGTTGGCAGGTCCGCCGATGAGACCGGCAAGCAGAGTCGCAAGACCATCTCCGAGGAAGGTTCGGTTTAAGCCGGGGTTTTTAACGAAATCCTTGCCGACGACCTGTCCATTGGTCGTGATATCACCGACATGCTCCATGAACACCGCCAGTACGATGGGTGCAAGGACTGCGATGGCAGAAAAGCTGAACTTTGGCAGGGTGAAGGCCGGGATCGAAAACAAGGGTGCGCTTACCAGGGCAGTCGGGTCGACCTGACCGAGGACATAGGCCAGAGTATAGCCAACAATGACAGCGATCAGGATCGAAAGCTGTTTGAAGAAGCCTTTTGTAAAAAAGTTGATGAGCAGGGCAGTGCCCAGGGTGACGATGGCGAGTAAAAAGTTTCCGCTGGCCATCCCGTATGCGACGGGAACCAGATTTAATCCGATGACGATGATCATGGGACCGATGACATGCGAGGGCAGGTATCTCTTGATGAAGTCGATGCCGATCTTATGGATGATCATGGAAACCAATACATAGATCAAACCTGCAACAACGATGCCGCCCTGAGCATAGGCCAGATCCCCGTTATGGGCCTCCTTGACAGCAAGGATGCCGCCGATGAATGCAAATGAGGAACCTAGGAACACAGGGACTTTCTTCTTCGTAACAGCATGGAATATCAGCGTTCCTGCACCGGCCGACACCAGGGCAACGGAGGTATCAAAACCGGTAAGGACAGGCACCAGTACCGTTGCACCAAACATTGCGATCAGATGCTGGAGTGCAAGGACCACTCTCTTCAACCCGTTGGATACGCTTACGGTTTCCACTTCACTTGTTTCACTCAATACTTCTTCTGACATAAAAAAATCCTCCCAAATTTTAGTTTGCGGAGAAAAGTTGACGCTTTTCCCCTTTTCAGCCTCACCGGACTAATTTAAAGGTGATGTAGACAAAGACAGGTGATGATCATTGAAACAGTCGCTGGCTCTTTTGCAGTCCACCCCGGGGCCGATTCGTTGGCAGACCCGCGGCATTTTTCTGCAAAAAAAGACTTCTTGCAGACAGCAAGAAGTTGCATTGGTCAAACTTATAAAGTCAATCATCAAAAGATAATATGAGATTCATAATGCTTATCTTGCCAGCCTCACCGGACTTGTTTAAAGATATCATAAGGATATTATCATGCTTTTGATTCAATGGCAATGATTTTCGGCTTCCGGTTTTCGGCTTCCGGTTTTCCGCTTCCGGTGACTTTTTCCGGTGTCTGTTGCTGATGGCTGTTCACCTTTTCTGCGTTCATCGGGGTTCGTTTTTCCGGATAGGGGAGCGCTGGACTTAAAGTGAAACTGCAACAAAGGAGCTGGAACAAGGATGTAAAAATCCTCGAATCGGAAAGGATCAGATGGCCGCTTCAGGGAACCGGTCGCCGTTGGGCGGTGATTATGCAGGGGGAGTGCTCGCAAGTTGCAAAGTTTACAGTTCTGAGTTTATATAACCCATGCCAGATCTGCCGGGGAACTCCAGATGGAATTTCATGAGGATTGAAAAAAATCATGCAAAGAGGCTGAAATAATGGTAAACTATAATGAAAAATGAAAGATTACCATCATATATGATGAAAGAAAAGGAGATATCATGGGATTGACCTTAGCTCAAAAAATCATCAGGGACCATCTTATCGAAGGTCAAATGACGCCTGGCAGTGAAATTGCCATCAAAATAGACCAGACGCTGACGCAGGATGCCACAGGGACCATGGCCTATCTGGAATTTGAAACCATGGGGATCCCCCGGGTCAAAACGGAGCTGAGTGTGGCTTATGTGGACCACAACACCCTCCAATCGGGCTTTGAGAATGCCGATGACCATCTCTACATCCAGTCAGTGGCGAAAAAATACGGTTTGTACTATTCCAAACCGGGCAACGGGATCTGCCATCAGGTCCATCTGGAGCGCTTCGGCAAGCCCGGAAAGACCCTCATTGGCTCTGACAGCCACACCCCCACGGGCGGGGGACTGGGCATGCTGGCCATCGGCGCCGGCGGCCTTGATGTTGCGGTTGCCATGGGCGGAGGCGCCTACCATATCACCATGCCCAGGATGATCAAAGTCGAACTGACCGGTAAACTTCGCCCCTTTGTCACGGCCAAGGACATTGCCCTGGAGATCCTGCGCATCCTCACGGTCAAAGGAGGCGTCGGTGCCATCGTCGAATGGGGCGGACCGGGCGCCGAGCACCTTACAGTACCTGAACGCTCCACCATCACCAACATGGGCGCGGAACTGGGCGCCACGACCTCGTTGTTTCCCTCCGATGAACGCACCCTTGAATTCCTGACTGCCCAGGGGCGGCCGCAGGATTACACGCCGCTGGCGTCCGATCCCGATGCCGTCTATGATCAGGTGGTCCGGATCGATCTCGATCACCTGGAGCCCCTCATCGCCAAGCCCCACAGCCCGGACAACGTCGTACCGGTCTCCGAGGTGGCAGGCACCAAAGTGGATCAGGTCGCCATCGGCTCCTGCACCAATTCGTCCCTGGCCGATCTCTCCAAGGTGGCGGCTTTACTCAAAGACCGCTCCGTCCATCCCCGCATCAGCCTGGGCATTTCGCCCGGTTCCAAGCAGGTCCTTACGATGCTGGCTGATTCCGGCGGACTCTCGGATATCATCAGCAGCGGGGCACGGCTCCTGGAATCCGCCTGCGGACCCTGCATCGGCATGGGATTTGCCCCCAGCTTTGGCGGCGTCAGCCTGCGTACGTTCAATCGAAACTTTGAAGGGCGCAGCGGCACACGCAATGCCGGCGTCTATCTGGTATCTCCCGAAACTGCTGTGGCCAGCGCGCTGACCGGCGTCATCACCGATCCCAGAGACCTGGGCGAGATGCCGGAACTCACTCTGCCGGAGCACTATAAAATCAACGATGACCAGGTCATCCCCCCGGCAGCCCCCGAGGAAGCCGACGAGGTGGAAATCATCCGGGGACCCAACATCAAGCCCTTCCCGCAGACGACGCCTGCAGAGAACGAGCTGACGGCGCCCGTGATCCTGAAAGTGGGGGATAACATCACCACCGACCACATCATGCCGGCCGGTGCGAAGGTGCTGCCTTTCCGCTCCAATATTCCAAAGCTCTCGGAATTCTGCTTCACCGTCGTGGATGAAAGTTTCCCCCAGCGTGCCAAAGAAGCCGGCGAAAGCATCATTGTCGGCGGAGACAACTACGGTCAGGGCTCCTCCCGTGAACATGCCGCACTGGTGCCCCTCTATTTGGGCGTGAAGGCGGTCATCACGAAAAGTTTTGCCCGGATCCATGCTGCCAATCTGATCAATGCAGGGATCCTTCCCGTCACCTTTGCCGATCCCGCTGACTACGACCGCATCGATCAGGGGGATACCCTCACCCTGCGTGAGATCCACCAGGGACTGATTGAAGACAAAATCAGCCTCACCGTCCGGAAAACCAGCGGAGAAGAGCTCACCATGGCCCTCAGACCCATGCTGAGCCATCGCCAGCAGGAGATCCTCAAAGCAGGCGGACTCCTGCAGTACACCCGGCAGCAAGGGTGATTTCATGCGGGTCTCCCCGTTTTCAGGGATGAATGACCATCCTGAGCATGCATGAAACAGGCTGCCCGCCCCTCCGATCGGAAGGGGCGGGCAGCCTGTTTTCGGGCCGGGATCAAATCTCACGATGCAGGGGCGGTATTCTGATGAGAGCTGGAACCCCATCTGTCAGGAACTCTTGCCCCCTGCCTTCGCTCATCTGAGGCCAAAGGCAAGAACCTTGCCCGATGAGAGCATGATGAATAAAAGGCTGCAGATCTTTGCGTTGCTCATCAGCAGGACGGGGAGCTGCCTGCTCAGCAGATTTCTTTGAAAGAAGCACCGCCGGGAGAGCGCTTCGTTCGGGCGAAAATTTTCAGAATGGGGTAAAATGAACGTATTGCGCCGGTCAAGGGGCGGCAGAAGACCCCTGGCAGATCGTTTGAACGGCCGGTGCCGGGCGGGTCATCACCGATCCGCCTTTCAGGATCAGTCCGGGAAGTTTCAGTTTTGCCCCTGATCAGCGGCACGGCAAAAATTTAAGCAGGAACAGGAGAAACTATGATCAGAGAAGACAGGTTAACCGACACATTTATGACACTCTTGAAACAGGAAAGTCCCTCGCTGGAGGAACTGCCCCTGGCACAATGGCTGACGGCCCATCTGAGGGAGCGGGGCTTCACCGTCCGGATGGACGGAGCGGCTGAGGCGACGGGCGGCAATTGCGGCAATCTCATCGCCCATCTGCCCGGAAACCGGGAAATGGAACCGCTTTGCTTCGCCGCTCACCTTGATCAGATCCCGCCCTGTCGGAACATCAAAGCTCACATCGACGGGAATCTGATCCGCACCGACGGCACCACGACGCTGGGTGGAGATGACAAAGGCGGCATTGCGGCCATCCTGGAAGCTGTGGAACATGTCCTGGAGGAGGGGGCGGACCATCCTCCGCTGTATCTGCTCTTCACCGTGGCGGAGGAAACAGGCCTTTTGGGGGCCAAGTACCTGGCGCCTGAACTTCTTCCGGTCACCAGCATGGTGATCCTCGATGCTGCCGGTCCGGCCGGGATCCTGGCCTACAAAGCCCCGGCGCTGAGTTCTGTCCGCATGACCTTCAAAGGACGAAAGGCCCATGCAGGGATCGAACCGGAGAAGGGGATCAATGCCATTCAGGTGGCGGGCACGGCCATCTCCGGCATGCATACCGGGCGGATGGATTCTGAGACCACGGTTAACCTGGGCATCATTGGCGGCGGAACGGCAACGAATGTCGTCCCCGATGAAGTGGTCCTAAAGGCGGAGATCCGGTCACATGCCATGGAAAAACTCCAGGCGGAGCTTCGCCACATGGAGGCCTGCTGCCAGGCGGCGGCCCAAAAGTATGAAACCCGGGCTGAGTTCAGGTCAGAACTGGATTTTCCGGCCTTTGAACTGTCCCGGGATGCCCACGTCTATCAGCTGGCGGAGGAATCGTTCCGGAAAGCCGGGCTGAAAGCCATGCCCGTCGTGACGGGGGGCGGCAGTGATGCGAATGTTCTCAGCGCCAAGGGGTACCAGTGCGTCATTATCAGCGTCGGCATGGACAAAGTCCATACGGTGGAGGAAACACTGAGCATCCCGGATCTGAAAGCAACCGTTTACGCACTGGTCCTGATGATGTCGGGCGGGCGCGGCTGATCCGGCAGGACAGGCGGTCCCGGCGGATCTGATACGGCAGGTCCCGCCAGGCGGCAGCGGATTGGATGAGTACGCCCGGGTTTGATCTACATGCATGGATCCAATGGAAGGATCCATGCATCCATACGACGAAAAGCCCCCTCCGGTCTGGAAGGGGCTTTAACTATGGCATGAACCGGAGGAGGGCGGACTGATGGGTTTCAGCTCCAGCCGTCAGAGGAGCCGGGCGGAGTACTGACCGGTCTGCAGCACGATCGAGTCTGCACGACGGACTGATACCCGAAGATCACGCAGGCGCGATGGGCTCATCGGCCGAGGGCGTGATTCTGCACGGCCAGGGCGTTGAACCGGGGATCGGGCCAGGGGGCGGACAGTTCATGGGTGAGCCACTCTGGATCGATGCGGGCGATGAGTTCTCTGATCCCGGGATGGGTCCAGGGTTCATGGCGGTCGATCTGCAGGATATGGGGATAGGTCTGGGCATAGCGCTGAAGGTAATCCGGATGAAGGCCCTCAGGCATCTGACCGGTGCTGGAGAGGACGTAGTCCCCGGACAGGGACTGGTGAAGGTGGATGCCGCGAATGGAGGGGATCAGATCCGCCTGGTGATCCAACATCCTGTGCAGATAGGCAAGGGCATCCGCTTCACTGTTCAGGGCGGGATTGGTGTTCATCAGATGACCGGTATCCAGCAGCAGGCCTTTGTCGGGGTGGCGGATCCCGTCCAGCAGATACCGGGTCAATTCGGGATCGGTGAACGTAAAACCGGGCCACCACTGATTTTCCACTAAAACGGCAAAGGGCCAGCGGCGCCTGCCGGTCAGATCGTTGATCAGTTCCAGCGAGGCATCGATGACTTCCTGGTGAGTATGCTCCCACTGATAGGTGTACCCTTCTTCGATGGACACATCGGATACGTGAAATACGACGTATTCAGCCCCCAGCGCTACCGCCCGCTCCAATTCCTGGCGGTAGCGCTCGATGAGGCAGGCCGGGTCCCGGCCGCCGTAAAAGCCGGTCACTGCACCAGGGCTGCCGAACTTGCGAAGCAGGGCCTTTTCATCGCCCCGCCAGAAATCCACCCAGTCATGCCAGAACGGCAGGTGATAGCCAACGGTCAGGGAAGGCTCCATACCGTGCCCGGCAAAGGCTGGGTCTCCCCAGATCACCTCCAGCCCGTCCAGTCCGCAGGCACTGATGGCCTCGTGCAGATCCCCGGCACGGGGGAAGGGGTCTAGGCATCCTTCAAAGACTGGGAAGTTGGTCAGTATTTTCATGGTTCTACCTCCTGGCTGGGGCGATGAGTCAGCGAAACCCCCCAGTGCTTTTTTGCAAGGGCTGTGACCCCGAACCCGGGACAGCTGAGCGGGCGGCTCTGCCCCATTGAAAGGACAAGGCTTTCTTTCAGTAAAAGTCAGAGAAGCGGCGCTCCGCTGCTGCATGGATGCATCATAGCGAGTAACGGCTTGGAAAGATCGCAGCCAATTTATCCGCTGTAATACTGGTGATGGAGTTCCCGGACTTTTTCGGCCAGATCCGGGACCGGACCGTCTACCTGAGTATCGCGAATGACCTCCTCGATGGACAGATTACGCACCCGGCCCGCCGGGATCTTCAGTTCCGTCAGCCACTGGACCAGCTGCCGGGAAGAGCTGACATATACGATCCGGCCCAGACCGACCCAGCCATGGGCTGCAGCGCACATGGGGCAATGTTCTCCCGAAGTATAAACAGTAGCCAGATCTCTTTCCTCCGGCGTCATATTCGCCGCGGCCCACCTGGCCAGCGCGAATTCCGGATGCCTGGTATGATCCCCGCCGCCCACAAGATTGCGTTCCTCTGCAAGAACTTCTCCGGTCCCTGAGACGAGAACGGATCCAAAGGGCTGATCCCCGTTCGCCACTGCCTCTTTTGCCAGTTCCACACAGCGTTCCAGATATTTTCGGTCTCGATCTGTGATCATGTAGTTTCCTCCTGAAAGGGTACTTCTTTTTTCCATT
>CAYYVR010000124.1:0-7714 GCA_964475185.1 uncultured Clostridium sp.
TGCAACTTTTTAAGTATATCACCCGGTGATCCGTACTGTCAACACCTTTTTTTAATTCGTTTGAATTTCTTTCAGTTGTCGGCCGTCCGTTTTTCGGAGTGCAAGAGTTATTATAACACCCCCACACGATGATTTTCATCAAATTCCGTAGTTTTATGACTATTAGATTATAAATACTTCCTCTGTCTCCTTTATTCTACTTCATCCTCTTTGCGACACACACGGCTCAGTTCTTTTTATCGCGAAAAACAGGTGTCCTTCCGATGATCCGCCTGGTTTCCATTCCCTACATCTTATATACGCAGTATTTCCGAAAAAGTGCCCACAGTTACCTCCCCGGGCCCATCGGTCCGCCTGCCAGTTCATCGGCATCGTTTGGCTCCGTTTCTCCGGATCCTGATTGAAATCCCGTTCCGAAACAGGCGAAAAAAAGAGCAGCGTCCCCATCAGAACGCTGATCTTTTATATGTTCCCGATGATCCGGCTAGATCAATGTCTGGCTGACACCATGATCAGTCAGCGATCTGCGGCGGATTCAGTTTCGCCTGGGCCGGCTAGGGTTTTACTCCATTTTGATCAGCAGAATGCCATCCTCTTCAGGCTGATTGTAATACCCCCTGAGGAGGGTGGTTTCTCTGAAGCCTCGGCTCTGAAACAGGTTTCTCGAGGCCGCGTTGGACCGCCGCGTCTCCGCGCGCCAGATCCGGACCCCCTGCTTTGCGGTGGATACCAGCAACGCATCCAGGAGCTTCGAACCGATGCCCCGACGGCGATGAGAAGGCGCAACGGCCAGGCTGGAAATATGACAGAAGCCCTGGTCTGGACTCAGGCCGCAGGCAATATAGCCGATCCCCGGACCGTCGCGGTCCGCCGCCTGCTGATACAGGGAGGCCGGCCGGCCCAGGTCCTCTTGAAATACAGACCTGGGCCAGGCTTCGCCGGGGAAACTTTCCCGTTCCAGTGCAACGATCCGGTCCAGATCCTCCAGGGTGGCTTGTCGTATGATCATGGTCCCCTCCCTTCACTAAAGCTGCCGGATGTTGTTGATGGGATGGATCTTCAGAATCCTGCGCAGGGGCAGATAGTAGATCAGCATCCCCAGGATCAGGAAGATCAGCGTCAGCATCAGATGATCGGTCCAAGGATAGAGCCAGAGCTCCCCCCGGATCAGGCGGATCAGATCCGTCCGGACCAGCCGGGCCGGATACCGGAGCAGGATATGCCCGATCAGGCCGGCGAAAAAGACCAGGTGGGACACGATCACGGCGATCACGCTGTAGCCGAGACCGGTTTTGAGGTAGGCCAGCCTGAGCTTGCCGTTGGATACGCCCAGTGACTGGAGCGTTCCGATATAGAGGCGCTCAGATTCCACCCGGGCTTTGCTGATGTTCAGCTGGATCTGAAGGGCCGCCAGACCGATGACAAAGGCAACGATGAGGACCATGATGCTGATCCGCAACGCTGAATTGAATTGGACCTCCTTGTCAGCCAGCAGGTTTGACACTTTTCCGCCGTAGCGGTGGGCGATCTGCTGGATCGTCAGGAACGCTTCATCGGAGCCTTCACCGCTGGTCCACAGTGACGTCCGCTGAATGCCGTACAGCGTGGGCACCAGGGTCTGGCTGGCAGGGATCCCGGCCAGCAGTTCGATGGATCTTGTGTCGGTCATTTGCCGGATCAGCGCTTCGCTGCCGATGACCACCGGGTGCTCCAGCGAAGCGCTGAAAGGCCAGATGCCGAATTCCGGCAGCTGTGTGATCACCGCGCCCAGGTCCAGATCGTACACGCTCGGGGGGAGAACGTTGCGATCGATTTCAGTATTCTGTTCGGAATTGAAGGTCAGGGTGATCCGACCCGGAATGGTGTCCTGATCGACCCGATCCATCAGCGGAGATGCCCGGAAATCGAAGGAGAGCCGGGCAGCTCCGGTCTGATCAAAGAGGGCACGCTGGAGATCCCCTGCGGTCCCCATCAGTCGATCCGGGTCCGCCGGAGCGATCCCCGCAGAAGCTTCCAGGTACCCCGGGTACAGCATCACGGCAGACCGGCCGGTCTGGAAGGCATCGGTCCGCAGCAGTCCGCCGCTGGCCCGATCCAGGGCATCAAAGAGAAGGGAATCCGACTCGATGCCATAGATATTGACTTTCCGCAGGCCGGAAGTAAAGTAGGTGGGATACTGAAGGGTCTCCTTTTCGGTGAGGAACAGCTCCCCCTCCATGACCGGCGGGAGGATCGACCGCGTCGTGTCATAGAGTGGATCGATCCAGTCAGCCACAGACAATTGACCTCCTTTGCGCCCGATGATCTGCTGGATATCCGAGACTGCGCCGGTGGCGGTGAATTCCTCCGCCATGGCCGCCATGTCTTTGCGATTCAGCCCATAGCTGAAGGTGATGTCATAGTCGGGCGTGTTCACTGCCACGACCCGGTCCCGGTAATTGACAAAGGACAGAAAAGACAGGAGCAGTGAGAGCAGCATGGCGGTGAAGATCACCGCATAGACCGCCTGGGTCAGGAAGGACTGGCGGCGGGTGAACCGGCGGTGGTGGGCCAGCACATCCTCCAGGGTCCGGATCGGGCGGATCTTTCTGCCCAGGGTCTGGCGCACCGACGGCCGGTCCTTCGTTTTGACGGTGACTGCCTTCCCGGTGAGCGGGATATCACGGATCCGGAGCAGGGGCTGGAGAACACCCAGCACCACGGCCAGGATCCCGGAGAGAATACTGACGGCAAGGATCCGAGGGTCTGCGGCAAACTGATAACCCGGTGTCTGAACCTCAAATCCCCGGGTGAACAGCCAGGCCAGGCCAAGGCCCGAAATCAGGGCCAGGGGCAGCGTGACGGCCAGGATGATGACCAGCTCCCAGCCCAGCAGCTGACGGATCTGGCCCGTGGTCGCACCCACCGACCGGAGCAGTCCCAGCTTGCGCAGGCGTTTGGTCAGCTGACTCATGTAGAGCTGGAAAACACCGAACAGCGTAATGAAAAAGATGAAGACCATCATCGTCAACGCCAGGATCCCGTCGGTG
This sequence comes from uncultured Clostridium sp., assembly GCA_964475185.1. Lineage (GTDB taxonomy): Bacteria > Bacillota > Clostridia > Clostridiales > Clostridiaceae > JG1575. The sequence goes on from CAYYVR010000124.1 coordinate 3,030, forward strand.
GAATCGCCCGGCGGAAAAGCCAGAGTATTGGCCACGATCCCGGTCCCATCGACCCCGCCGCCGGAATCCTGCCCAAAGCCACCGGCTCCGGCTTCATCTCCCGCTCCGATATAATAGTTCACTGGAACGTGGAAGTTTTCCTGATTGGCGATGACCGTCTGCATCAGGCCGTTCTCGATGAACTTTCCCGCCGTCGCCTCCGTGACCAGCGCCGTAGGCAGCGCCGTCCGCTCCCCGATCCATGCATTGCTGAGGGAAGTATATACGCCCGTCACGGTCAGCGTCCGCCGGATAATGTAGGACTGTTTGAACAGAAGCGCCCCTTCCCCCCTCAGGCTGAGGGGATCATTTTCCGGGTCCGATGCCGGAGCCAATGGGTCCGTCAGATGATCGAGGAGATATTCATTGAGCTCTTCGAGCAGTCGTTTCTGCTGCTGATCGGTCAGCGTCCCGCCGGAGAAGATCGATGAAAGATTTATTTCATAGGTATACTTCAGGCGCTCTTCATTGGGCAGCATCAGGGTGTCCTCAAAATGCTCCAGCCCCCTGCGCCGCTCCCGGTTTCCCGGCATCACAGCGATCCACCCCGGCAGGTCCGCTTCCAGCCGTGCCCGCAGATCCGGACTGTCCCAGGGCAGTTCATAATATCCGCTGAATATGTCTTTCAGCGGTTGGCCAACGCCTTCCAGTACCTGCCGGGCCGCATCCTCCTGCAAGAGCGAGCGGACCTGATCCGGATCCCAGTCCGACTCCAGATCGAAGAGAAAGACCTCGGTATCCGCCAGGATCTCATCGCCGACGGCCGGTGTCTGTTCAAAAAAACTCAGCTGATTCTGCTCCAGGGCCACTTCATCGGCAGCTGCGGGCATCCTGCCTTCCAGAAGATTCAGATTCGCCAGGCTCTGGAAGCCTTCATCGAAGGATGTCAGGGTGCCAAGGGTCGGGGAGTGACCGATGATCCGGTTGCGTCCCCGAACGGTTCCCGGACCCCAGGCTGCAAAGGGATCGTCTCCTTCCGGCACCGCGAAGGCCGCATATGCCCACTGCCCGTAGATCCGTTCCCGCTGAAGCGCTTTGGCCGCTTCACTGTTGGTATAGAGGGTGGATGTGAGGATCGAGAACAGAAACGAGAGAAACAGAATGGACAGCAGCATGAAGGATTCTTTTTTACGGCCCAGCAGGCCTTTGGATGCTATTCGAAACATAACTGCCTCCAGTCCACCGACGGATCCAGCTGATAGCCACTGCCCTGGGCCCAGTTCAGAAAGGAGTACCAGGTTTTAGAGCGCAGCAGCGCCAGGGCATCCGCCACCGCGGTGTCGCCCAGCTCCCACTCACGGGCCAGTTCATTGGCCCGGTCTTCGGCAATGACCTGATTCGACCCCACGGACCATTCGGTCTCAGGGTTCTCACGGGTCAGGACAAAGTGCACGATGCTCAGCTGCTCTTTGGGTCTGCCGACGATGGCAGACCGTTCATTGGGAGGATCCGCATATCCGACAAGCCCCATCTCCATGACGATGGACTGTTTTTCCAGTTCATCCTCCCGCGTCAGTTCCATGAAGTCACGGCCGATGACGACGCCGGGATCAGTATAGGGGAACTCCATCCCCTCCGGCACAGGCTCCGGTTCGGGTTCCACAAAAGAATCCAACTGTTTCCGGATCTGAAAATCATACAGGACAACATGGAAGAAATTGGCCAGCTCCGAATACTGCGTGGTGCTCAGGATGCTGTAGGTCCTCGTTGTTCCATCCGCCTGGACGACTTCCAGGCGCTGATCCCGGTCCAGGGTCAGCGATGCAATGTACGGCCCCTTCTCCTCTCTGAGTTCGATCTGATACATTGCCTTCTCCAGCGGGATCGGCGCCGGATCCTTTACCAGAACCAGCCCGGTGAGGGCATGATAGAGATCTTCAGGGGCTCCGGCGCGTTCGCCCAGGTAGGTTTCACTGACCCACAGAGAAGGACCCCATGACGCCCATTCTGCAATCATCAGATCCAGGCCTTCCGGATCCGCACGTTTGATCCCGGGCGGGAGCTCATCATCCGGCCCGCGGACACCACTGGTAACTTCAATGCGTTCAAGCAGGGCGGGATCTTCGGCCAGGGCTGCTGCGATCACCGCCCTGACTTCGGCCTCACCGGAAAACGCCTCGATGAGGACTTTGTCCGCACCCGTCTTCGTCCGGAAGATCAGCCGCGGGGATCGCAGTTCATCGATCCGCTGCCTCAGGGCCGGCAGGGAGAGCGCCGGCTTCTCTTCGGCGGCCATGGCCTGCCGTTCCAGTTTCAGCTGCTCCAGTCTGGCATTGTCATTGGGATCCAGCGTACTGATGTAACTGCAGCCAGACAGGCACATCAGACCGAGCCCCAAAAAGACGGCCGGCTTCAGCCTGGCTCCAGGGCCTGATCCATTGGAAGCCCGGTCCTTCGACCGATGCCCGGATGGATCGATTGCTGTCATAAAAAATTTTTTCAGGTTCAGCATGCCTTACCTCGATCCTTCATCGGATGAATCCTCATCCGCCACCCGGCCGTCCCGGATGCGGATGATTTTATCCGCGGTCCGGGCAATGGCCATATCGTGAGTGACGATGACGGTGGTCTGGTTGAGTTCCTGGTTGAGCCGGCGCAGGAGATTCATGACATCATTGCCGGTGGTCTCGTCCAGGTTGCCCGTGGGCTCATCGGCCAGGATGATGGCCGGTTTGGTGATCAGCGCCCGGGCGATGGCCACGCGCTGCACCTGACCGCCTGAGAGTTCATCGGGATAGTACTTCAGCTTATCTTTGATATCCAGCAGCGAGACGATCCGTTCAAAGTGCGCCTCATCAGGGGCCTGCCCATCCAGGATCAGCGGCATCAGAATGTTGTCCCGCACGGTGTATTCCGGCAGGAGATTGAAGGACTGAAAAACAAAACCGACCTTGCGGCGGCGCAGAAGCGAGAGCTCGTCGTCGGTCTTGTCATAGATGGATTCATTGCCGATGAAAACCTTCCCCCGGGAGGGCCGGTCCAATGCCCCCAAAAGATGCAGCAGGGTGGATTTGCCGGAGCCTGATTTGCCGATGATGGAGACCATCTCGCCCTCCCTGATCTGGATATCCACCCCGCGCAGGGCTTCCACTGCCAGATCTCCTTTGCCATAGGTCTTCACCAGACCTTCCGTTCGCACCATGTCCATATCGATCTCCTTATTTCTCAATGTGCAGATAATTGTGATTTTTATTAAATGATGGTTAGGGTGTCAAAACTTGTAAGTGGCAATAAATCATCTTTAAAGTCGGACTGAATGCGTTATGGTAAAATATAATAGAAATTTTTAGTAACAGGTGGGTTTATTAATGGGCTTTTCAGCAAACAAACATCAGCAATTGTGTTTGGACGACAATTTCAATCAGTTGACCGACAGAACCAAGAAGTTCATTTTGAATTCCTGGGCTGGTGCTTTTGCCAAGACCATTTTTCCTCTCATCAACGAGGAACGATTTTCTGTTCTTTACAGCAGCAATGCTTTTTCCAGACCGAATACTCCGGTGAATATCGTGGTCGCCGCCCTCCTCTTGAAGGAGATGTGCCGGCTCACGGATGACGAGCTGCTTTTAAATATCCTTACGGATGTTAAGTACCAGTATGCCCTCAATACCACCAGCTACCAGGAACAGCCCATCAGCGACCGGACACTGAGCCGATTCAGAGAACGTCTCTATTTCTATGAAATGGAGACGGGTGTGGATCTGCTCAAGGAAGAGATGCTGGCCATGGCTGAAAAAATGGTCGATTTCATGGACATCAATCCTTCGCTGAAACGAATGGATAGTGTCATGATCGCCTCCAGCTGCAAAAAGATGTCTCGACTTGAAATCGTCTATACCAGTATCAGTAATCTGACACGACGGATCCAGGCCGATGGCAGAGAAAAAGTACTGACACCAAGACTTTCCCTGTATCTTCAGGACGGGCACAAGAATAACACCCTCTACCGGAGCAAAACCGAAGATCTGGAACTGAACCTTGAGAAGGCCCTGGCCGATGCGGAATCCCTTGCCAGATCAAGTGCCGGGTCCTACAAAGAAACCCCGGAATATCAGACATTAACACGAGTCTTGAAAGAGCAAGCCCAATATGGTGAGGATGGTTGCATTAAGGCCAAGAACAAGAAGGAGATCCGGACGGACAGTCTTCAAAACCCATCCGATCCCGACGCTACTTTCCGCCGAAAAGCAGGAGAATGCCATAAGGGTTATGTCGGCAACATCGTGGAAACAATCGACGAAAACGGAGCCATCATCACTCAGTTTGGCTATGAGCAAAATATCCACAGCGATTCAGCCTTCTGCCGGGAAGTGGTGAATGAACTTGGCGTGCAGGAAGAGACAGTGACGCTGATAACTGATGGAGCCTATGGGGGAGAGGACAACGTCCAGAACGCCAGGGAGAACAATATCCGGCTGGTCACTACAACGCTGCTCGGGAAAGATCCGGATGTCATCCTGGGTGACTTTCTGATTGACGAAGAGGACCATCAAGTCCGCTACTGCCCACAGTGGCACGTTCCCGTTGAAACCACCTACAACGCCAACCAGGACAGCTATCGCATGTTCTTTTTAAAAGAGCATTGCAATACCTGCAAAAACCGCAAAGCCTGTCGGGTAAAAAACCAGAAAAAGTATGCCGTCGTC
>CAYYVR010000125.1:0-7684 GCA_964475185.1 uncultured Clostridium sp.
GAACAAAAATGAGAATTCAGATCGCATAAACCTCAATTTTGACACCCAAACCAAGCTTACATCAGAGCCAAAAGCAGATCAAAAATCAAACCATAAATCAAACCAAAAGTAACCTGAAATAAACCTGAAATAAACCTGAAATAGATCTGAAATAGATCTGAAATAGATCTGAAATAAACCTCTGTCAAAACAGAAAACAACTGGAAGGGAGCACAACTATGAAATCAAAATCAGGCATCCTTGCGATCCTGCTGCTGACGGCCGTCCTGACGGCCTGTTCACCGGGTGATACGGCCTCCACCGTCACCGCATCCACCGGTTCTGCCGCCTCTGCAACAGAAGGCACAGTTCCCGGGTCAGCAACCCCGGGAACAACGGATCCTTCAGCCACCGGTCCGACGGGAACCGGATTGAATCTCGGCGCACTCCAGGGGCGGCCGGATGTATTCGGCGAGATCAGGGATATCATCGGCAATGAAGTCACGCTGCTGCTGCTGGTCAATCCGGATGTCGATGAGACATCGGGCACACCCGGCATGGGCAAGGGAAGAGGCGGCGGAGCAGACGTGGTCCGGGAATATACGGGGGAGGAATTGACACTGCTGATCCCCGTGGGCACCACCATGGTCCAGCGGGTCCAGCAAAGCGGTATGGTCCCCGGCTCCGGCAGCGGGACCGGACCGGTGGAGGATCCGGTCTCCCTCCTGGAACTCGTCAAAGGCGGCACCCTGAAGATTTACTACTATCCGGACAGTGAGGCCATTGAAAAGGTGGTATTCCAGGCACCGCGCAGCTGATGGAGGAGAAGTCATGGATCTGATCATAGAGCTGCACCAGATCAGCAAAACCTACGGAAAAGGCGAAAACAGCGTCAAAGCGCTGAAAGATGCGTCTCTCACGGTCCTGCCCGGTGAATTCATTGCCATTCTCGGTCCGTCGGGATCGGGCAAGACCACCCTGATGAACATCATCGGTCTCATCGACAAGCCCGATGACGGCAGCTACATCATCGACGGGGTGAACACCCGAAACCAGTCGGACCAGACCTACTCCAGACTGAGAAATCAGAAAATCGGGTTTGTGTTCCAAAAGTTTAATCTCATCGCAAAATACAATGCACTCCATAATGTGGCGCTGCCGCTGCTCCATCGCGGCATGCGCTATCATGATGCCAAAAGCCTGGCCCTGGAAACGCTGGAAAAAGTCGGTCTGGCCGACCGCTCCCACCACCGTCCCAATGAACTCTCCGGTGGTCAGCAGCAGCGTGTGGCCATTGCCCGGGCACTGGTGGGCAACTGTCCGCTGATCCTGGCCGATGAGCCCACCGGCGCACTGGACCGCAAAACCGGCGAAGAGATCCTGGACCTGTTCATTGAATTGAACCGTGAAGGCAAAACCATCGTCATGATCACGCATGATCCGGCCATCGCTGCCAAAGCGCAGCGGATCATTCAGGTCGAGGATGGCGTGCTGAGCCCCCTTGGGGCAGTGAAAACCACCCAGAGCCTGTAAGGCCGCAGCGCTCCGGCAGCCAGCAGACAGCGCTCCGGCAGCCATCCGGCAGAAAAAAACAGCAAAAACAGCAGCGAAACCGCCCTTCCTGAAAGAGGGGCGGTTTCGCTGTGTGTGGATCGGACGGGGCCTGGCAGGGTCCGGCTATGATGGCTGAAGGCACCGGGCATCCCTTTTGAGGCATTCGGGGAAGAGGGTGCTCAGGTCGGGGAGCCTCGGTTTTCAAAGCCGGTCCGCCGTTCATTTTTCGAAGATCAGCACACAATTGGTCCGGTGGATGGGGATCAGGAGGGTTCCATGGTCTTCGGTCAGGTAGTCGTCAATGTGATCGGCGACGAGGGCGTAGTGGTCCTCACCCAGTTTCATCTGATCCATGACAAACCGGATGGCTTCCGCCCGGTCGCTGACAGGCTGACTGAAATCATGGGGGACCAGTGCGCATTGGACCTTCAGTCCCGCCTGCTCCAGGCGTCCGCGCACGTAGCAGCCGTTGGAACAGGTCAAGCTGACTTTTTCAGGGAGGCCTGCCAGGCGCCCGATCTCCTGATGGAAGCTGACCCGCTCCACCGGACCCATGGTTTGGATCAGTCCGCCTCTGCGGGTTTTTGCGATGAGCCGGGCGATCCGTTCGGGATCTTCTGCGAAGTGGCGGTGATAGATCGCAACGGCGATGTCCCAGTCGTCGCAGTCCAGCCGGGGCCATACGCCATGGATGATCTCGATGTTGCCGGTGTGCTGTCTCCTCATTTCCCGGCGCAGGACATCCAGCGCGCCCTCATCCTGATCGATGGCCAGGACACGCCGGCACAGGCCGGCCAGGTAAAGGCTGGTGATGCCGAAGCCGCAGCCGATGTCCGCCACCACATCCTCTTGCCGGATGAGACGGCGCAGATCGGGGCCGAAGGGAACTTCCGGATAATTGGAATGAAGACACGCCCGCCGGTAGAAGGACCAGGCGTTGTCGGACCAGAATGAAGTCATGGCGCCTCCTTATCCGTCCACCCGGACACATTTTTTGATCATGGCATCGGACACGTGGCTGATGCCGCCGGCCAGGGAGATCCTGCGAAACAGGGTTTCTTTTTTGCCGGTATCCCACCAGGAACCGGCCAGGATGGTGATGCCGGTGCCCTGGAAGGCCTTGGGATACATGGGCGTGGAGGAGCCCACCATGACGATCTCCCGGGCGCTGCCAGACCAGTCCAGGAGCTGGCCGATGGTCTGGTTGATGAGGGTGGTGCCGCTGAGGATCACGACATCGCAGGTCGGCAGGAGCTGAGCCTGCTCTGCCATGGGCCGGACCAGATCTGCCTGAGAGGAGCCGTAGCGGCTGATATCCTGGTCAAAGACGATGAGGCGGTGGCCCGATGCCCGGATCCTTTTGGCAATGGGCGGGATCAGCCCGATCATTCCCACAGTGTCCGTTGCCTTCAGTTCGATGCCGAAGACGGGATGGGTGCTGGGTTCATCGGGCAGTGACAGCTGCCGCGACCCCGCCGTCAGAACGGCCATGCCCGTGCCGCGCTGGGCATTGTCGGTGCCGCGGACCGCCAGCTGGGCGACCGCCCAGGCATTGCTTCCGATCAGTTCCTGCGCGAAGGCGAAGACGGAGCAGCCCGGCGGCAGCCCGTCCCGGAGCATATAGGAGAGACCGAGGGCGCCGTCATCGAGCTCGATGCCGATGAGGGAAAGCCCCAGGACCGCATCGGAAATGGTTCGGTGTTCCAGATAGGGTCTGGCTTCTGCCAGGACCCGTTCCATGATCATCATGAGGGTTCCTCCGTGGGATGGTCAGTAAGAGCAGGGGCGATGGCGGGCGCGATGCAGACTTTGCGGCTGATGCCCTCCACGTTTATCAGACGCAGCGGGACATTGTAGATGGAGGAGAGCAGTTCATCGGTGAGGATCTCCTGCCAGGGGCCGAAATGAAAGCGGGCCTCGCGGTCGAAGAGGGCTGTTTTTGCTTCCAGCAGCAGAACATGATCCGGGTTATGCGTCGTCAGCACAATGCCGTAGCCCTGACGGGCCAGATCCTTCACGATGCGCAGGACCTTGAGCTGATTGCCGTAATCCAGATGGGCGGTGGGCTCATCGAGCAGGATGAAGCGGGCTTCCTGGGTGATGGCCCGGGCAATGGATACCTGCTGAAGTTCGCCGCCGCTCAGCCGGGTGTAGGGCTGATGAGCCAGATGACTGATCTCCATGATGGCAAGGGCTTGCCGGGCTTTTTCCCAGGCCCGGGGGCCGGGCTTTTCAAAGATCCCCAGCCAGGGGGCCTGGCCGGTGACGACATACTCGAGGACACTGTAGTCAAAGGATGCCTGGAGGAGCTGGGGGACATAGCCGACGATGCGGGCGATCTCCTGATGACTCATGGCTGCCATGTCCCGGCCGTCCAGCGTGATGGCGCCCGAACCCGGTTCATGGAGCCGGGCCATGCAATGCAAGAGGGTCGTCTTGCCGATGCCGTTGGGTCCCAGGATACAGACGATCTCCCCTGAAGCGATGGACAGATCGATGTCTTTGAAGATCTGGCGCCGGCCGTCATAGGAAAAGCTTATTTGTTTCAGTTCCATGTTCATAAGCTATTCCACCTTGGCCCGCTGCCGGTAAAGCAGCATGGCGTACAACGGGGCTCCGACAAAACCGGTCAGGATGGACAGGGGCACCTCCACCGTTGAGATGGTCCGCGCCAGGGTGTCGATGACGAGCATGAACAATCCCCCCATGACCAGTGTGGTCGGCATCAGCCGGGTATTGTCCGTGCCGCTGATCAGACGGCCCAGGTGGGGGATGACCAGGCCGATCCAGCCGATGGTGCCGGAGATGGAAACGGCGCTGGCGGTGAGCAGGCTCGCGCAGATCACAACGATGCCGCGGACCTGGCGGGTGTTGATCCCCAGGGTCTTGGCTTCGATCTCTCCGAAGGAGAGGATGTTGATCCGCCAGGACAGGAGCAGGAGCAGAGAGGATCCCAGGATCAGCACCGGCAGGATGGCGATCAGTTCACGGCCCAGCACCGATGCCACGCTGCCCATCTGCCAGAAGACGATGGAGGATAATTCCGTCTGTTCCTCGGCGACGAATTTCATGATGGACAGCACGGCATTGAGAAAGCCGCTGACGATGATCCCGGAGAGTACCAGCATCATGTTGGTGCGGTTGCGGAACAGCTTCGGGATGGCGGTGGTGACGAGGACCGCGATCAGGCCCCCGCCGAAGGCCATGAACTGACGGGTCATGAGACTGCCTCCCAGAAGAATGGCCGCCGCCGCACCCACCGATGCACCGGAGCTGACCCCCAACAGGTCCGGCGACACCAGCGGGTTTTTGAAGACGGCCTGATAGGCGGCGCCGGACAGCGAGAGCATGGCGCCGACAAAGACTGAGGCCAGAATCCGGGGCAGGCGCACATGGAAGATGATGCTCTCCATGGCGGGATCCACATCCCGGGCAAAGCCCAGATGATGAAGGATCACGTCGGCGGCGTCCCGGGGGTCATTGCTGTAGCGGCCCAGGCTCAGGGACAAAAACATGCCGACGGCCAACAGCAGGGTCAGCAGAAGGAGCTGGCGATGGTGGCGTGAAGCCTGGTTGGAGATCACCCGGGCAGAGGCGGGCGGGTTATTCAAGGCCCATTTCCTGAACACTGAAGGTTTTGCCGTAGACCAGGGTATAGAAATCATCGGCATCCTTTATGATCTGCTCCCGGGAATATACTTCGGGATGGAGATTGTGGGTCGCCCAGGCGATGCCCAGAGCCAGGGCAGCCGTTGGCTGGTCCCAGGGTTCCAGAACCGAGGGGAACGCGTATACCTGGCCGTTTTTGACTGCTGTGATGGCCTGCCAGGCGGGATCATCCAGGAGCGTCTGTGCATCATAATCGGCATAGGCGGGATACCAGATGACTTCGGGATCCCAGTCGATGATCTGCTCGATGTTGACATCGATGAAATCACCTTCGCCTTCCACGCCGGTGACGGCGTTGACACCGCCTGCCACCTCAATGAGCTGGGTCTGGATCATGGCGGCGGGAGCCACCGACAGCTGGGAACTGCCGCCCAGAAAAATCACTTTCTGACGGGCGTCCAGATCAGCGGTGATGGATTTTGCATGGTCGATCCGGTCTGAGAAGAAATCGTTGATGGCCTGGGCTCTCTCCGGCACCCCCAGCGCTTTTCCCAACAGGGTCAGACTGCCGGTGACCGAATCGAAGCTTTCTTCATTGGGCAGTGCGACCAGGGCTTTCATGTCGATCTCCTCGAACTGAGCGACCAGATCCTGCTGGCGTTCAGGCAGAATGGCCAGGTCAGCCCCCGAGGCAATGACGGTTTCATAGTTGATGGTGCTGCCCTTGCCGATCTGGAGCAAATCATCGTAGTTTTCGATGACCGATTCATAGAGACCCCGGGACATTTCCTTGTTTCCGAACCCTGCGATGAATCGTCCGCCGCCGCCCAGCACCACCGCGGCATTCATGGTGGGGTTGTGGGTACCGACGACTTTTGCTGCCGGCTTCTCCAGGACCACTTCACGTCCCACCACATCGGTCAGGACAACAGTCGTATCGGCCGGTGCCGCTGGCTGGGTGACAGCCTGGGTCTGAAGGGCGGTCGTAACGGGGGAGGTGGCGGGCTGACCGGTGTCCGGTGATGTGCCGGGGGAGGCGGGGGTGCAGGCTGTCAGCGTGAGCGCCGAGACCAGAAGGGCTGAGAGGATGGATCGATGTGCGATTTTTCCAAAAAACATAAAAACAACTCCTTTGTCTGTAAGATCCCGTCACAAAAAACACCGGGTGGGTCCCGGCCGGGATCGGATGCAGCAAAAAAAGTTGTTGAAACCTTCATGTCATCCTTTCCAAGCACGGGTGGCAACAGCGTTTCCCCTGGTACCAATAGGCTGCCGGCTCATAGGTGTCCCCGTAGAGGTCTGCAGCTCGGATGAGTTTTGTGGCGATACTTTAACTAAATATTAACATTTATCAGGGAAATTATCAATGAACTGTCAATGGGTTCAGTTCGTCCTGCCGGGACAGGCAGGACGGATCCCGTTCCGGCAGGGGTCGCCACCCACCCGTTTAATCATTTAATGAGGATCCCTTCACTATATGCAGGAATCTGGCCTTATTCAATAAAATTTGCACGCCGGTAAAAAACGAAGCTTCGGTTATCTGGTTTTCCATAATGCCATAGGGTGTTTTTTAATTCGATTCAAAACATTCAAATCCTCAAATCCTCAAATAAAAGCTCAGGAGTGTATTCTCCCTTTTCAAACCGATCCAGGAATTGCTTTTCTTCCGGTGTTAGTACCATCAAATCTGCAATGAAATCTTTAACGAGTTTCTTTGCTGAACCAAGTTCAAAATCATCTTCTGTTTTTATGACAGGATTGAGATCTGTTTTGATTTTCCTCTCAGTAATTGAATCAATCGCTCTCGTATCAAAAGTCTTGTTAATCCTGCTTTTGTCTCTCGCAGAAATGGCAGCATAGAATACAACGCACTTCTTCAGAATCTCCTCTTCCGATTCGTCAAAGAGACCATAGTGAATCATATTTCTTGCATCATATAAATCTCTGGCTGCAGCTCTGCTTAGCAGCGCATTTATCTTACTGCCGTAAATCTCAAGTGGAGCGAGTGACTTCACCTCATATTCACTGGAAAAGTGTTCATTTATAATCGGCCTTTCTTCTGCTTCAAGAATATGGGACCGCAATGAGTAATTAACTTCTATTTTTACATTATCCTTATTCCCGCTGGCTCCCATGTAGTCATAGACCCATGAGTCCAAGCTATGAGGATTCTTCGTCCTGGGATTTCTTGAATAACCCTGGGCTGTCATGTAGCGATCAATAGTGGTGGTAAGGACTTCTCTGCTTTCAAGCATTTCTTCTCTGCTGTTAGTTATTAGGTAATCCAAATCAAGATCCACAGAAAGACGCGGCAAGTTGAAAATCGTTAGATTAATGGCTGTCCCGCCTTTTAATGCAAGACTGTGTTTTAGGATGGGATGAGTGTTTAAATACTCCAGAATATCTGTCAGCCTCGTTACCTTTTCTAAGGTATCCCTCACAAATCCCAGCTCCTCAGCTTTTTTTCCCAGATATATAATGTCGTAATCAGACAAGCATATCACCTTCTTGATCCGTTATTTCAAATAGGCCGACCGGTACC
>CAYYVR010000126.1:0-7646 GCA_964475185.1 uncultured Clostridium sp.
AAATTGAACTCATTGACGAGATCGGCGGTTCGGATTACAGCGATGATTTTTATGCGGAAATCGACTGGACCACGTTCCCCGACGGAAAAATAAGGATCCAGCCCTTCAGCGGGATCTATACCGGCAAGAGTCAGGGAAAACCCCTTAACGGCACCTTCGACAAACTTCTGTATGATGCCGTCCGCATCGAAGAGACTGGATCGGGGCTGCGGGTGGGCCCATGCCTTGAAAACGGAGATCACGAGCAGGAACTGCAGGTGCTTTGTGAGTACAATGCCGAAAGCGGTCTCTATGAGGGCGTAAAGCGCCTGGAATCCGGTGACCAGTGGACTGAACTGATCTTTGCCGTCTCGATCACCGTCAAAGACGGCGTTCCCACGGCAGATGTCGCTTACGTGCAGCATTTTTCCAGCCGGGGCAGCTGGGTCTATGAATATGATGTGAAATGGACCTCCACACTATCCGGCAGTGAAACGTCGCGGCCACCCTCGCGCCAGCCGGATCCGCAGACCGATGCCCCGAAGGGCGGTCTGCCCGTGGGCGGCAGTCCCTTCCCATAACCATTCCTCCGTATCAAATGACCCTATGGGATCGATCCGATCGATCAAAGGGGGATCTGAACCTTTGATCCCGCGCAGGATCCAAGCGCGCTCCAGGTTTCCCTGGACCCAATCAAACGAGTTGCTTTTCACATCTGGGCTGCAGATGAAAAGCAACTCGTTTGTCATCTTATGGATTTTTTTTATACATTTATTACTGTCGAAACTGACATATTATTAAAAAATATCCACTCGAAAAAAATTAACCATTGATATACCAATGATTAAATTAATTTTATTATAAAAAATATGTTGCTAAAATACTATTTCGTGACAAAATATGAAACTATTAAATTATTAAAACAAACAGGATTCCTTAGAGGGTCAGACTTCCGTTTATGAAAAATATAATATATTTTTTCCTTTAATCGTGCCTCAATAATTTTCTTGGAGTTTGCATTAATAATGGTGGTTGTCTAATCTTTAACAAAATGCATCTTGAAAAAAATAATTAATTGGCGATGGGAAGATGAAATGGACTTGGGTTTCGGGACAGTGCCCTTAGAAAAGGATGCTTACGAAAGGAAAGACGATATCACTTAAATCTATGTTAATTGCAAACCTATCTGTTTTTTTGATGCATGCAATCATAGGATATTTCGCGAAGATCGAAACCAAAACATAGTTTGTGTTTTTAGTATTGGCTACAGTAAGTGCTTTCGATATATTGTTTTATTATAAAAAGAATAAGTCTTTTATGCCCCTAGAAGCTTCTGAGGGTATTTCTGTGATGCTGTCAGCAATAGGTGCAACGGTATTTATTATAGGAAGCATACTTTTTATGGTCATAGCAATTTCCAAATTAATGCCAAATCAATAAGAACCGTCCATTTATGATGGGCGGTTCTTTACGTTATATGGAGCAAGTGTTGAAGCAGTCGCTTCTGACATGAACTCAGATTTCCAGGAAGCCTTTGTCCAAGGGCAGCACTCTCTTCCAAAAGGTTGAAATCACGCACTGTCCAGGCAGTGAGGAGAAGTACAGCGAGCTCATCCAGAACAACCAGCTGCTGTTCACGTTGGATCTAATCAAAGCAATGATATCGGAGGCGGACAAGGCCGCCAGTGAGCCAGAGATGGCTAGTCTGGTCAGTGAAATCATGGAGGTATGTTATGCATCAGGTAATGATCCTCTTCGCTGGTTTGGGCGCTTGATGGACCGACACTTTGAAGGGATCATTGCATTTGCGACCTACCGGATCTCTAACGGTCAGATCGAAGGCATCAACAACAAGATCAAGACATTACGTCGTCAAGGCTATGGCTATCCAGATGATGAATATTTCTTCCTCAAATGATTCGATATGAGTCGTAAAGCTTACGTAAGGAATCCACCATCCCACATAATTTATGATTGAGCCCATTTCTTTTATGAATTCCTCTTATGAATTCCTCTTATGAATTCCGCTTGTGTTGTTCCTCTTATGGCTTCCTCTGCGTACGCCTCCAGAGTTCAAGGGACCTCGAAGCTTTCGGTGAAACATGCCTGGACTTAGCTTCCGTCAGTTCCCTTCTGTTTCCTATAATTCGCGGATCAGTTCACAGTAGACGGAACAGGCTTCCGTGATCTGTGAGACTGCGCAGCGTTCATCCCTCATGTGTGCCAGCTTGTATTCTCCGGGGCCAAAACCGATGGTCGGGATCCCCATGGCCACCGGCGTGATGGCGTTGGTCCCGAAATCCCAGAAATCAAAGGTTGTCGGTTCTTCCCCGCTGACGGTTTGACAGGCTCTCATCAGGGACTGGGTCAGTTCATGATCCTTCCCGATGATCCAGGGATCGTGCATTGGTTCATAGTCAAGTTTTTTGCCCTTCCAGGTGGTGTGATGGAGCGTCCCCACTTCCCAGGCTGCCCATTTTCCTTCAATGAGCTGATCCATTTCCCGCCGCACTTCTTCCAGGGTTTCTCCCAGGGCAAGGCGCCGGTCCAGGTAGATGGAGCATTCACTGGGGACGGCGTTCAATGAGGCGCTGACACTGGAGATATCGGATAAGACGATGGTCCCGTGGGCACGGTCTTCTGCGTGAAGCGACTGATTGAGGGCATCCACCCGGGAGATGATCTGAGCCATCTCATACACTGCATTCACGCCTTTTTCCGGAGCCGATCCATGAGCGGAAACGCCCTGGGTCGTGATCCGGATCTGCGCTTTGCCTTTGTGGCCCAGCGTGATCACATTATTGCTGGGTTCGCAGATGATGCAGTAATCAGGCCGGATGGCCAGTTCCCGATACAGATGTTTCAGATTTTCCCCATCGCAGAATTCCTCGCAGACCGTACCGGTGACATAGATCGTTTTCCCTTCGGTATATCCCTTTTCTTTAGCCAGGACTGCAGCATAAATGCTGGCACACAGGGCGGACTTCATGTCCACGCTGCCCCGTCCCCAGATGAAGCCATCGACGATCTCTCCGGAAAACGGCGGGATGGTCCACTCCTTTGGATCCATGACCTGAACTGTATCCAGGTGACTGTCGAACTGAATGATTTTCGGTCCGTCTCCGATCCGGCCGATGACATTGCCCGTGGTGTCGATGAGCACTTCGTCAAAACCCAGTCGCTCCATTTCATGTGTTACAAAGGCGGCATAGTCGCCTTCTTCGTCCGAATAACTTCTGATCTGGATGGACTGCTGCACAAACTTCAGCAGATTTTCCTCTTTCTTCATTTGCGTTCTCCTCTCACGGTACAGAAAATCCCAATGCTGACAACTTTCACTGTGAAACCACCCTTTATAACCAGGCGCAATGAGTGCCTGCTGCTGCCCTGTCTGATCTGAGCGTTGCCCATCAAAAGCCCGGAAAGAACCCCACCACCACTGCTATGATAATGGCCGGCAGCGTATTGGCCACTCGGATCTGTTTTTCCCGGACCATGTTCAGGCCGATACACAGAATCAGAACGGATCCGACAAAGGACAGATTGGCCAGGGCGGCCTGGGGCAGAAAATCACCGGCAAAAAAAGCGAATAGGGTAATACTTCCCTGGACAATGGCCACCGGGATGGCTGAGAAGATGCTGCCTTTTCCCAGTGAGGCGGTCATGATACTGATGACGATGGCATCGATGACAGCCTTGGCGGCCAATATCGAATAATCCCCGCTGATGCCGTCCTGGATGGCGCCGATGACCGCCATGGCCCCGATGCAGACGGTGAAGGAAGCGGTTACGAAGGCATCGACAAAACGGTGGTCATCCCCACTGTTGCTCTTTAATTTCAGCCATCTGCCGAACAGGACCACTTTATGTTCGATCTGCATCGCCTCTCCGATGAGAGAACCCAATGCCAGTGTGACGATGAGCATGATGGCTCCTCCTGAAGCCTGCCCGCTGGTCCCCAGGGAAAGCATATGTTCCATGGCTCCGCTGATCCCCAGAAGGATCACCCCGATGCCGGTCATGGTCAGGATCGTCTCCTGCATGCTGGTCTTTAACCGGTTGCCGATGAGATGCCCGGCAAGGCCTCCCAGGATGATGCCCAGCACATTGATCAATGTTCCCAATCCTCTCACGATTTACCTCTCTTACATCTATGTTTGTATTTATTCTATCTCTTCTTTTTTATACTTTGTTCTCTTCTCGCTGCTCTTTTCTTGTGTCTGTTTCAGGATCCCGTGTGGTGAAGCAATGGAATGCCCCTCAGAATGGTATAGGGATCCTCGCCTGATTCCTGTCTGCTGTATGAAGTATGAAGTATGCTGAATGCTGAAAGTCTGATTCTCGTCACTTTGTCTATTCTTTAAATATTAAATCATGCTGGTCTGAATGACAAGCAGCTGCATTTGACTTTTATGCTGATATCGTTCAGGAAACTTGCACAGAAATCAATATCATCCAAGTTATATGTTTATGTTTTGATTGATGTTCTTTGACTGATGTTCTTGTTCTATGTTCCTTGTTCTATGTTCCTTGTTCTATCCTCGTGTTGATGAAAAAGATCTGGCGGTCATTCGGATTGGCTGACAGAACGTTTTCCTGCGGAAGTATTCCAGGCGCAGCGTTTTCGTTGGATCGGAATACCGTTCACAATCCCTTCACTTGATATTATTTCGAAACCGTAATAATATAGAGACAGACGCAATGGCTCCGGGTTATTTGGAGCTGCTCTGACAGAAATCACCAGGGGAGACTAAAATGGTCAGTCTGCGTGACGCTGCTCTTCAGCTTTTGATCGCAGCCTGTCAGGGATTATTCTCATACAAACTGAAGGAGATTTAACAATGAATCAGGATCAAACACCTAAAGATATAAAAATCAGACCCTTCGGCGGGATCCACCATGTCACCGCCATCACCAGCAGCGCAGAAAAAATCTATGACTTTTACACGAAGATCATGGGGATGCGTCTGGTGAAGAAAACGGTGAACCAGGATGACATCAATACCTACCATCTGTTCTTTGCCGATGACCGGGGCAATGCCGGGACGGACATCACATTCTTTGACTTCCAGGAGATCCAGCCTCATCGCAGGGGCACGGATGACATCAGCCGCACCGGCTTCCGGGTCCCCTCCGATGAAGCCATCGCCTACTGGCAGAAGCGGTTCACCCATTACGATGTCAGGCAGGAGGAAGTCCGGGAGCTCTTCGGCCGTAAAGTCCTCTTCTTTGAGGACTTCGACGGACAGCAGTATGCGCTCTTCTCCGATGAGCACGACCGCGGCGTCGCTGCCGGAGAGCCCTGGCACAGGGGTCCGGTACCGGACGAATATGCCATCTATGGACTGGGTCCGATTTTTCTCACCGTCCGTGATCCGGACAGGATGGACCTGGCCCTGAGCCGGATCATGCAGATGCGCAAGGTCCGTCAGGAAGATGACTTGACGCTCTATGAGATGGGCGAGGGCGGCAACGGCGCTTCTGTGATCGTGGCCCGCGATGCTGCATCGGACAGAGCCATGCAGGGCTATGGCGGTGTCCATCACGTGGCGTTCCGGGTCCGGGATCGCGAGGAGCTGGACGCCTGGCAGGCGCTCTTTGACGGAGTGAACCTGCCCCACTCCGGGTTCGTCGACCGCTTCTACTTCAAGTCGCTCTACATCCGGTTGTACCCCAACATCCTGTTTGAATTGGCCACCGATGGTCCGGGCTTCATCGATGAGGATGAAAGCTACGAGATCCTGGGCGAGACCCTGGATCTGCCGCCGCATCTGAAGCACCGGCGGGAGTACATCGAACAGACAGTGCGCCATTTTGACACCATACGGAGCACCATGAACTTTGAGAAGGAGTATATGTAACCATGGCCCAGGAGCTGAAGACATTAGTCGTTCTGTTTAAAACCCATTCCAGTATCGTCCGCCATGTGAAAAAGTCACTGGAAGAGACCCAGCTCAGCGTCAATGAGTTCACGGCCATGGAAGCCCTTTGGAACAAAGGGAGCCTGAGTGCCCAGGGTCTCATCGATCTGGTGCTCATTCCCAACAGCAGCCTGACCTACGTTCTGGACACCCTCTCAAAGAAGGGACTGGTGAAGCGGGAAAAGGATCCCCTTGACCGTCGGGTCCAAAGCATCAGCCTCACCGGCAGAGGGGAAGATGTCATCCGGGAGATCTATGAGATCCACTATGCCCACATGAGGGAGATCTTTGATGTGCTCTCACCCGAGGAGGAGAACGAGCTCCGGGCACTGTTGAAAAAATTAGGAAAACACGCCGAAAGGAAATTGAAATGAAATACATCATAAAAGACGGAAACAACGAAAACTTGTTCATCCTGCTCCACGGGACGGGCGGCGATGCCCAAAGCCTCTTCCCGCTCATGAACGTGCTGGACCCGGAGGCTGCCGCTGTCGGGATCCAGGGAGATGTCGTGGAAATGGGCATGAACCGCTATTTTGCCCGCCGCCCGGACGGAAGCTTCGATCTTGAAAGTCTGGCAAAGGCCACCGGGACCCTCTACCAGACCATTGAAAACATCAGAACAGCGCATGGCCTTCGGGACAGGCGGGTGATCGTGGCAGGCTACTCCAACGGAGCGAACATTCTGCAGAATCTCCTGAAGGAATATGAGACAGACTATGCGTTGGCCCTGATCTTTCATCCCGCCCCCACTCGCCCCGAGCTGCCCTTCAAACAGCAGCAGGCGATGCAGGCACTCATCACCAGCGGGTCCAATGATCCCTACATCACCCCTGCGCAGTTCCAGCGTCTGAAAGCGCAGCTGACCGGGGCAGGGATCCACGCCGAAGAGGTGACCCATGACAGCAGGCATTCGCTGATCCCCGTTGAATTGGAAAAAGCCCGGGAAATGATCGAGGCTCTGACCCAGGGCGACACCGGCAGGAACAGTGGCTGAGATGGCCTTCATCGGAAAAGACTTTGACCAGTTGACCGGTAAACAGCGGTCGAAGATCCTCAAAGGCAGTGTGGTGCCCCGCCCCATCGCCTGGATCACCACCAAAAATGAGGATGGCAGCATCAATCTCGCCCCCTTCAGCTACTTTTCACTGCTATCCCCGAGTCTGATCAGTGTATCTTTTATCCGCGGCGAAGCAGGCAAAGCCAAGGACACGCTGCACAATCTTCTGCGTGAGAAAGAGGCCGTGGTGCACATCCCGGACCGATCCCTCATCGAAGCCGTCGACCGGACCTCAGATCCCCTGCCGCCAAACCACAGTGAGGTCACCCTGGCCGGGGTGGAACTGATCCCGGGCACAGCCGTGGGAACGCCTGGGATCAGAGAAGCCAGGATCCGCCTGGAGGCCGTCCTGGAACACCATCTGCCGCTGACCGGCTATGATGAAACTTCCCTGGAAGCGGATCTTGTGATCCTGAGAGTTAAGTATGCGCATCTCCGCGAAGATATCTACGATCCCGAAACTGAATACATCAGCCATGAAGCACTGGATCCACTGGCAAGGCTGGGCGGCCCCCATTATGCCTCCAGTCAGGTCATCGCGGACTTCACTCGAAAATCCCCTGTCTGAACAGGGGGTTTTTTTGCCCCCACCGCAAAACAATCCAGCGTTTTATTCACGGGGACTCAGTCAGATGTTTCAGTCAGATGGTTCAGTCAGACAGGGTTAGCCAGTAATTTCTTTCATC
>CAYYVR010000127.1:0-7609 GCA_964475185.1 uncultured Clostridium sp.
GTTGAAACACCGTCGGGGCCGCCTGCGTTCTGAGGGCCAGTTGACCGATAAAAACAGACATCGCTATGATCCGCAGGGATCGGCAGCGATGTCTGTTTTCATGACCGTGAAGTCTGTTTTGTCTCCGTCTTTATAGGGGCTCCTCAGGACAGAATGGTATTGACCATTTCCTCCGGCGTGATGCCGTAGATCGCATGCTCGTACCCTGATTCCAGGAGGCGGCAGGTCAGTTCCTCCCGATCCAGACGAAGTCCGGTGATGGTTTCCCCCAGAAGTTCGGCTTTATGATTTCCGAAGAAATCTCCAGTCACCTGAGCCCTGGTAATGATTCCTTTCACTACATCCAGCCGAAACGAGATCCTGCCGCCGGCGAAGCGGCCGGATCTGATCATGCTGAATTTGGGATTTGCCCCAAAGCGGGCTTGCCATGGCCGGAATTTTTCATCAGCCAGCCGCTGGATGGCCTCGCTGTCTTCTGCTGTGACCTCGTAGGTTTTTTCACTGCCCTTCATGATATGGGAGACCATGTGTTTTTTAAAGGCTTCCGCATCCAGTTCGCCGGACAGGTGATCCCTGATATTTGTGACTCTGTCCCGGACCGATTTAATGCTCTTGGAAATGATTTTTTCAGGATCCACCGTTGTGACCCGGACCATTTCTTCGATATCGGTGGCAAACAGCGTCGAGCCATGATGCACCGTGTTTCCGGCCAATTTATACTGAGCATTGCCCGAGAATTTCTTTCCGCCGATGACCAGGTCATTTCGCCCATTGAACTCGGCGGGCACATTCAGCGCATTCAATGCGCCGATGACCGGCTCGATAAATTCATGGAAATGGATGGTTGAATCATCTCCGTATTGAATAAACGTAAACTGCCAGCCGCCCAGATCGGTAAAGATGGTGCCGCCGCCGCTTAACCGGCGGACGACCTGGATCCCTTTCCTTTCAGCGTATTCCAGATCGATCTCCTCAAAGGTATTCTGATATTTTCCCACCATGACCGTGGGCTGGGTCCGCCAGAACAAAAACACCGGTTCATCAAGGGGCCTGACTGCGGTGAAATAATATTCCAGTCCGAAATTATAATAAACATCCGTTGAATTGGTCTCGATGTAGATCATCTGCCGGACTTCATTGCTTTTCTTGCTGCGGTCAGCGCTTCCTGGGCGCGGTAGGACGAACGGACCAGGGGGCTGGAAGCCACAAACTTAAATCCTTTTTCCAACGCGATGTCTCTGTACTGATCAAATTGCCGGGGCGTGACATAACGATCCAGCGGCCAATGGTGATCCGTTGGCTGCAGATACTGGCTGATGGTCAGGATATCACACCCGGTGAGGATGATATCATCCATCAACTGAGCGATCTCCTCATCGGTTTCTCCCAGCCCCACCATAAATCCGGTTTTCGTCAGGATCCCCGGTGCCATCGCCCTGGCGTCTGACAGAACGTTCAGTGACCTGTCATAGGCAGCCTGAGGCCTGACGTGCTGATATAGCCGGGGCACCATCTCCACATTGTGATTGAGAACATCGGGTCTGGCCTCCAGCACAGTGGCCAGGGCATCCCGATCTCCCTTCAGATCCGAGATCAGGACTTCCACTGTGACATCGGGACAGGCCGCTTTGATGGCCCGAATGGTTTGGGCCATATGAGCGGCGCCTCCGTCGGGCAGATCGTCTCTTGTCACCTGGGTAATGACTGCATGGGTCAGATCAAGTTCGCGGACGACCTCTGCGACATGACGCGGTTCATCGGGATCGAGGGGACCGGGTCTGCCCGTGATCACGTTGCAGAACCTGCAGTTTCTGGTGCACTCACTGCCCATGATCATGAACGTCGCCGTGTGCCTTGCGTAACACTCCCCCAGATTGGGACAGTTGGCTTCTTTGCATACTGTATTCAGCTTCATGTCTTTGAGCAGATGCGCCATCCCGTCCACCGTCTCTGTGCGGTAGGAGACTTTGAGCCAGTCGGGTTTTTTCACTGAGCTCATCTTATTCGACCACGGCAATGAGTTCGCCGACAGCGACTTCATCTCCTTCTTCGACGAAACGACGGCCCATGATCCCGGCGTGTTCAGATTCGATCTGATTGACGACCTTGGCCGTTTCCACCTCGAAGACAGGCTCGCCCTTCATGATCGCTTCTCCCGTCTCTTTCAGCCAGGCCACCAGGATCCCCTTTTCCATATCAGGTCTGAGTTTTGGCATTGTCAGTTCTTTTTTCATGTTTCCCTCCGTTCGTGCGTTTAATTTACTATATTTGCTGCATGGTTCTGCAGATATTTGCTGCCTGGACCTACAGAATAAATCGGATGAGATCCTCAAACCCCGAAAACTCTGCCAGGGTCTTTTTCAGTTCATCCGCCTGGAGGCGCCGCCCAGCCATGACCCGGTCAAGACCGGGCACTTCCGGGTGCAGCGTAAACTCCTCCACGATCCCCCCATCGGATGAGTACTTCAGATGATAGTCCGTGTCCCGAAACCTGAAATCGCGAAGAAACAGAAAAGCCGGATTGGCTCCGAAGGTCCAGTCCCAGGAACGATACCTGGATCGGGCCAGCTCATCGATTTCCTGCAGCGCACGCTGAGAGAGTTCGACCCGCTCCAGACCAAACTGCTGATCCAGATTCGCCAACAGTGCTTTTTCAAACGCTTGTGCAGTGAGACCGCCGTCTGGCATGAAATCGCGCAGATTGGTCACCGGCCAGGGAACGGACTGCGTCCCTTTGGATGTATAGTAACTCCGGGCGCCGTTGGCCAGATTTCTTAAGGCCGTAAGATCACAGTCATACAAAAGCGTCCCGTGATGAAGAACTTTTCCTTTGGCGATCCGCTGGGCACTGCCGGAAACTTTTTTGCCGCTGACCGCGATGCCGTTCCCCGTGATGATCTCGCTGTCCACTCCGAAGGATCCCAGGGCACGCATGATGGGCGCAAGGTAGGCCGCATAGTTGATCTCCTGTGAATTGGTATGCCGAATAAAGGAATAGTTGATGTTGCCCGGGTCATGATAGACGGTCCCCCCGCCGGTGATGCGGCGGATCAGTGCCACCTGATTTTTTTGGGCTGCCAGCACATCGACCTCGGCAAAAATATTCTGATATTTACCGCAGACCACCGTCGGCTCATTCCGCCAGATCAGGAGGACATCCTCCTCAAAGTGTTCAAAGACATACTCCTCCAGTGCCTGATTAAAACTCGGATCCATGGATGGATTTTTTATATAAAGCAAATCATACCCCCTGTCCACCTGTATCTGGTGCCATAATGAATGGTTATTTTAACGGATTTTCCGGGCATGTTTCATGACCTGAATGATACCCCTTTCAATTAGGGTGAATATAATCCAAATACCCAGATCCGTTTGTTGTAATAAGAATAAATCATTTTTTAATTATATTGCTGCCGCCATAATCTTTCAATGATTGTTAATCATTGCTTATTATAAACCTGAAAATAATATATTATATTTCATTATGAAGATCACACTTTCTTTTGAAATCTTTTACAGATCGATCCCTCCAACGGCCCGGGACCCTTCGATCCGTCTTTTTTCAGGATCAGATGATGTCTGACGGGTGATTTTTAGGTTCGTCTCAACGGCAGACCGAAAAAGGAATGGAAAAAGAGCCGGAAAAAGTCCCTCAACCCATTGGGATCAACAGGTCAAAGGACTTTCTCAGGCTATTGTTTTTGGGGATTGTGTTTTTAAGAATGCTTTCTGCGTTTAATCTACTTTGAAAGAAATCTTCACATTCACTCTGTAATTGACGATCTCTTCTCCTTCAACAATGGCCTGCATATCTTTGACATAGACGCTCTTGATGTTCTTCACGGTCCTGGCTGCTTCTTTCACCGCAACTTTTGTGGCGGCTTCGAATCCGTCTTTGGATTCTGCCAGAATCTCGATCACTTTTACGACTGACATATCATTGACCTCCTGCTTGAAATTTATTCTATAACTATCATAGCAGGGAAGTGAAACAGCAATGTGACGAAGCAAGAAACGTTCTGTGAAGTTCCTTTGGCATCGACGGGCACTCCTTCCCGCATCGATCCCAACGGATCAGGCCCGCTGTATCCCTGGGCCTTCCTGTCAGGAAACGCGAAAAAATCGGCATTGCCGGCTGCAGACCAGACGATGCCGATAAGATGGTTGGATCAGACTGCAAAGACCCTCATCTAACGATGGGTCTGTTGCGGAGGCTGCCGTTTAGCGGTTGCGATCCACGAAGTTTTTGATTTCAGCCTTGGGCTTGAAGCCCACCATGGTGTCGACGACACGGCCGTTTTTGATCGCCAGGACGGTGGGGATGGATCCCACCCGGTAGCGGGATGCGGTGGATGGATTTTCGTCTACATTGAGTTTAACGAATTTTACCCCTTCCACTTCATTGGAGACTTCCTCGAAGATGGGACCCAGCATTTTGCAGGGGCCGCACCAGCTTGCCCAGAAATCCACCAGGACTAACTCTTCGCTATTTTCAACTGAATCAGCAAAATTTGCATCTGTTACATGATCGATCATTTTTAAATATCCTCCTTAGTTCAAGTTATTATGATTATATCAGACAAATCCGACATTTATCTGAAATTCCAGGCGCCATATATGAAGTCTTTCTTAATTTTTCGCATGGATGATCCGATCTCCAATCACCTTCTCTGCTTTTCTAACCCCATGGTCATGGGCTTTCGTGTAGGAAACTCACTGGACCTGTCCCGGGTCTTTGACGGCCTGGTCGGAATCATTGTCCAGAATGATCTGACGGGCTTTCAGAATGGCTGAAGAAGACATGCTGAATTCGTCCAGTCCCATGGCCAGAAGGATGGGGATCATCGTTTCATCCCCCGCCATCTCCCCGCACATGCCGCATGTTTTACCGTGGGCATGGGCGCCGTCGATGGTCATCTGGATGAGGCGGAGCACCGCCGGGTGCATGGGATCGTAGAGATAGGAGACTTTTTCCGACATCCGGTCCGCCGCCAGTGTGTACTGGATCAGATCGTTGGTGCCGATGGATAAAAAGTCCACTTCCCGGGCCAGATCATCGGCGATGACCGCCGCTGACGGAACTTCCACGGTGACGCCCCACTGGATCCCGGCGGCCACCGGGTATCCCTGATCTTTCAGCTCCGCTTCACATTGGCGGACCAGGGCCATGGCCGAGCGCACTTCCCCGACCCCTGAGATCATGGGAAACATGACTTTCAGATTGCCATGGACTGATGCCCGCAAAAGCGCCCTCAGCTGGGTTTTGAAAAGATCAGGCTGATCCAGGCACAGGCGGATGGCCCGATAGCCCAGGAACGGATTGGATTCCACCGGCATGCTCAGATAGGGCAGCTGCTTATCCCCGCCGATGTCCAGCGTCCGGATGATGACGGGCTTGGGCGCCATTCGTTCCAGCACCTGACGATACCCCGCATACAGCTCTTCCTCCGTGGGCAGCTCCTCCCGGTTCATGTACAAAAACTCAGCCCGGAACAGGCCGATGCCTTCCCCGCCGTTGGCGATGACACTGTCCACATCTTCCAGCCGGCCGATGTTGGCCAGCACTTCGATGGGCTTGCCGTCACGGGAGGTGGTTTTCACTTCCGCCAGCCGCTTCAGCGCGGTGCGTTCCTGCCGGAAAGCTTCCCGGCGGGCTTTGAAATCCGAGATGATCTCATCCGGCGGATTCACCAGGACTTCACCCCGGACACCGTCCACCATGAGGAGATCCCCGTTGCTGACTTTATCGGAGATATCCCCCAGCCCCACCACTGCAGGGATCTCCAGGGTACGGGCCATGATGGCGGTATGAGACGTTCTGCCCCCAACGTTGGTGACAAAGGCAATGACTTTGTCCTTGTCCAGGGAAGCGGTGTCCGATGGCGTCAGATCATGGGCCACCACGACGGTCTCCGACTGATCGATCTCAATGGATAGGCGGGTCCCCGCCAGGATGTGCAGGATGCGTCGGGACACATCCCGGACATCGGCGGCCCGCTCTCTCATATACTCATCTTCCAGTGATTCAAAAAGTTCAATGAACCGGTGGGCCACTTCAGAGAGCGCCTGCATCGAGGAGATCCGGCGATCTTCAATGACTGCCTCCACTTCCCCCATGAACTCCGGATCTTCCAGAAACATCAGGTGCGTATCGAAGATCTTAGCCTGCTCCTCGCCGGTTTCCCGGAGCGTCTTTTCACGAATGATCCGCAGCTGCCGATTGGCTTCCGTGACCGCCCGTGCCAGGCGCTGCTTTTCGCGGACCGGGCTTCCGACAGGTCCCTGTTCGATGATCAGTTCCGGTTCCTCCATGATCTGCACGGTGCCCAGTGCATACCCCGGTGATGCCGGTATTCCTCGATATATCATTGGCGATTAGCCTCCTTTTCCTTTAACCGGGCGATGATCTGCCGCCCCTTGTCCGTTGCCAGGTAGCGCCTGGTCGCATCCGTCACCAGGGCCAGGGCCTCCTCCATCTCTCCCCGGGCCAGATGGGCCCGGACCCTTGAGGCACTGATGACCCCGCCATTTTGGGTTTTCCTGGGAATGATCTCAAACCGGATGTCCTGCGTTTTCAATTCCCGGGCCAGTGCATCATTATAGGCAGCCGTCACCGGGTCCAGGGGTTCCTCGCCGGCGAAGCGGCTGGTGATCCCAAGAGCCCGGGCATAATAGCGGGCAAAGATCCCGGCATCCGTCGCCGTGTAGGCCGCCAGGTTCTCATCTGCCTGTTTCAGAAAGTACGTCGGGAAGGTTGCCCGTGAGATCATATACGGTCCCCCGGCCAGGACCCGGACGCCGGGCAGATGCTGCGTCGCCTCCCGGGCAATGGCCAGACGGTCGGCAAAGGGAAACACCGACAGGTCCTCTTCGACGATGAAAATGATCAGTTCCTCGACCCGGCCCAGGGCTTCCTCGATCAGAAACAGATGTCCCCGGGTCATGGGGTTCAGATTCATGACAATGGCGCCCCGCTCGCCCCGGGGCGGTGAAAGCCCGGCTTTCAGTTCTTCCATATACTCTCTGATGGTGGTTTCGCCGCCCTCCAGGAGGGCCGCATACTGATTCTGAATGACCGGATGGAATCCGGATGCTTCAAACAACGCCATATGTTGCGGCGATGTGTAGATGAAGTAGTGATAGATCCCCTGACTGAACGCATCGTCGATGAGGGCGCCGATGAGGATCGCAGACAGGTTTTCCCCCTGATGATCCGGGTGGATGCCGAAGTATTTGAAGACATTGGCGCTGCGCGAGGCAGTGGCAATGATCTCATCGCCGCTTCGGATCACAAAGGTCGAATCGGCATCAGCACCGTAATTCAATTGGACCTGCTGTGCCAGCCAGGAGCGTACTTCAACGACGCTGCGCGGGCTCGCCAGGTTGATCTTCTGTGCCTGGTACATATCTGATTCCTCTCTGGCTCCATAAGTTCTCTGTCCTTTGATTATACCATTGGCAGTCCACCCGGCGGACATCATCCCCTTAAATTATCACTCAACGCAAACCGAAAGGTGCAGGATCCCGGCATACAAACCATCCCTTTGCCCACCCTGAATGCACCCCGAATGCAGACCGAATGCAAATCGAATGCAAATCGAATGCAAAT
>CAYYVR010000128.1:0-7549 GCA_964475185.1 uncultured Clostridium sp.
TGCTCAAAGAGATTGCATAAGCAAAGCCAGACAGTCAGAAGACTGCCTGGCTTAACTGTTCGGCCGGAATCAGGACCCGGGGTTCGATCGATCCCGGAGGCGTGCAATGCATCCCTGGATCGGTGCGCCAGTGGATCCCGTATTAAGATCAGGGGACTTCACGGAGGGACTGGCCTTCGATGTGCAGGCGCCGGTCACAGACATTGCTGATGAAGAGGCGGTCGTGGGAGGCGGCGATGATGCAGCCCGGGAAGTCCTTCAGGATGCTGCGGATCACCGGTGCCGACAGCGGAGAAAAGTTGCGGGTGGGTTCATCCAGGAGCAGGACTTCTTTGCCCTCCATGATGAAGTGCAGAAAGAACAGTTTGGCTTTCTGCCCATCGGACAGCTGATCCGGCGGGTGGAGCATCTCATCCCGGGTGAATTTCATGGCGCCCATGAGTTCCCGTGCCCGTTCGATGTCGGCTTTTGCCCCGGTGCGGGCCAGGAAGTCCAGGGCGCTGGGGAAGCCCGCCAGCCCCTTCATATAGTCCTGGGGCATGTAGCCGATGCTGAGGTCGGGACGGTCTTTCAGCTCTCTGTAGATGGCCTGGAGCAGCTGGGACTTTCCGGTGCCGTTGCTGCCGGTGATGACGACTTTATCTCCGGCCAGGACCGTGAGGTCAAAGGGTTCCAGAAGGAGCCGGTCCCCGATGGAGAGGCTCTGCCCTGCCAGTTCAAGGATGCGTTTGCTCCGGGGCAGGGTCACCGCCGGGAAAAAAATATGGATGGCTTCTTCGGGGTGGTCGACCTTACTGTAGCTTTCCCTGTCGAAACGGCGCTCCATGGACTTGACGGCATGCATTTTCTTTTTGAGCAGCCGGCCGCCGGACGGATCCTGCCGGGAGATGGCATTCTGGGCGGCATGCACGGCATTCATCAGGTCATTGAGGCGGCGCTTTTTCTCCAGATACTCGGCCTTTTCCTTTCTGGCCAGCTGCAGTGTCTTCTCGTAGCCCTGGAGGCGTTCGTCGACATAGGTGCGGTAGCTGCCCTGGTAGAAGGTGAATCGTCGTTTGGTCTTCAGGTTGACCTGTTCCAGGTGAAGGATCCTGTTGGCAGTGTTCTCCAGCAGGGTCTCGTCATGGCTGACAAACAAAACGGGGATCTTTTGGGTCCGGATGAATTCCTCCAGGAACTCCAGCGCATCGATGTCCAGATCATTGGTGGGTTCATCCAGCAGCAGCGTCGTTGCCGGCGACCCCAGAAGCTTCAGGAGCTGCAGCTTGACCCGCTCACCGCCGGAGAGGCACTTCAGCGGGATCGCCTGCTCCAGAAAGCCCTTGGGGAGATGCAGCGATTCAGCCAGGCTGGCAAAGAGCGTCAGGCGGTTGTAGTCTTCGGGATGGATGATCTGGTCGGGGACGGTGCTGATCAGAAAGTCCGCAGGGATGGCATCCTGCCAGATTTTGGGCAGATGCTGGGGCAGATAGCCGAAGATCTCATGGTCTTTGCGGATCTCACCGGAAACGGTGAGATGGTCGGGGACGGTGTCCCGGACGATGAGCTGCAGGAGCGTGGACTTCCCGTTGCCCTCCTCCCCGATGATGGCGATCTTGTCGCCGGCAGAAACGGTGAAGGAAACATCATCCAGGAGTTCGGTGCCGTCCGTTTTATGGACGGTCAGGTGTTTCACTTCGATCATCAGGTCTCACCTCCTCGCCCCAGATGGCGCGAAGTTCAGCAGAAGTTTTCAGGAGGTCCCCGGGCGGTCCGAAGGCTTCCATCCGTCCGTCTTTAAGCACCAGGATCTGGTCGGCGCTTTTCAGGCAGACATGGCGGTTGGACACCGCGATGCGGGTCTTGCTGCGGCCGGCGATCCGGTCCCAGAGTTTGAGCTCGGTGTCCACATCCAGGGCCGAGGAAACATCGTCCAGGACAAAGATCTCCGATTCATGGCTCAGCATCCGGGCAATGGCCACCCGCTGTTTCTGACCGCCGGAGAGCTTGACGCCCTTGGTGCCGATGAGTGTGTCATCCTTTTCCTCAAACTGCAGGATGTCCTCACTGAGGATGGAATCCTCAAAGGCCCGCTGCAGGACCTCCGGTCTGCGCTGATGACCCAGCTGGATATTGTCTCTGATGGATTCAGAGAACAGGGAAGGGGTCTGCGAGGTGTAGCTGAACTGCGGCGGGATGACCCCGTCTTCAAGATCCAGGGGTCGCCCGTTCCAGAGGATCTCGCCCTCATCTCTGCTTTTGACGCCGAGCAGCGTCTTAAGCAAAGTGGATTTCCCGGATCCGATGCGTCCGGTGATGACGAGGAATTCCCCGGCATGGACCTCAAAGCTGATGTCCCGGACCCCATTCTCTCCGTTGAAGGTGGAGGTCAGATTTCGGACGGAAAGGGTCTTCAGGGGTTCTTTCAGCGGCGGTTCCACAATGGGTGTGGGCGGGTTTTTCAGACTGTGCCGGTCGACGTTGAAGAGGAACCGGTCATCGGTCTGGCCGGTCATTTCCAGCATCCGGTCCAGGGAGACGGTGCTCTGCTGGAACCGGGCTGCCTGACGGCCCACCCATTCGAAGAAGGAGATGACGTTCCAGATGTAATAGTTGAAGATGACAAAGTCGGCGGTGGTGAAGGTGCCGGCCCGGATCTTGCCGGCGGCGGCAATGAGGATCAGGGCGGTGCCGACCCCGGAGATGTTGTTGGAAATGTTCCAGAGCAGCTCCTGGATCAGGCTGTCGCGGACCATGGCCCTGCGGCGGATCTCACCGTAGTCCTGGAGCCGGGCGATGACGCTGCGCTGGCTGCCGCTGACTTTGATGGCCTGGATGTTGTTGAAGATGTCCCCCAATAGGGAGGAGACCAGGGCCGAGCCTTTTCGGGATTTCTTGCGATTGTTGATGATGCGGTTGCTCATGGCATTGGCGACCCAGGCGATGGCAATGAGGGGGAGAAAGAGCAGGATCGTCAGTTCCCGGTCAACGGCTAACAGGATGAAGAAAACAACGATGTTGTACATGAGCTTGCCGAAAAAGTCCAGGGAGTTATCCAGGGCAAAGGTGACGTGCTGGGGATCTTCCTTGATGGAGTTGATGGCCTCCCCCATGGAAAATTTGTTTTTCTCAGGCCGTTCGGTGAGGATCATGTCCACCAGGTTCTGCTTCATGCCGTAGTTGGCCTTGAACAGAAGCAGGGCCAGGAAATAACCGACCCCCAGGATCAGGGAGACCCGGAGCAGGGCGTTGAGCATCTGGGGCAGCATGATATTGACCACAGTGGCCAGGTCAAAGCCTTCGCCGTTCTCCAGATAGGTGAAGAAATTACGGTACATGACCCCGGGGACGAACATGGTGACATAAAGCAGCGTCCAGCCGAACAGGTTGATGAGATACAGGCCTTTGACATGGGGGAGCTGTTTCAGGAAGATCCGGATGCCCCGGAGCATATTATTGGTGTTTGTTTTCATCATATGAGCACCTCCTCGAGGCCGCGCTGCAGGAGCCGGGCAAAGTGGGATTCCGGATTTTGGGTCAGTTCTCTGGTATCACCGGCCTCCAGCACCTGGCCGTCCTCCAGGATGAGGATCTCATCGGCTCGCAGGACGGTCTTCAGGCGATGGGCGATGATGATGGCCGTGCGCCCCTCCAGCAGGGTATTCAGGGCCTTTTCCAGATATTTTTCCGTGATGGGGTCCAGGCGAGATGTCGCTTCATCGAGAATGATGATATCCGGTTCCCTCAGGAAGACCCGGATGAAGGTCAGCAGCTGCAGTTCGCCGGTGGACAGGAAGGGGGTTTCAGTGGAGATCCTGGTGTCCAGTCCATCCCGGAGTTTGGCAAACCAGTCCCGGATGCCGATCTTTTCAATGGTGGCCATGATCTGCTCATCGGTGATCGACGGGTCATACAGCGTCAGATTGTCACGGACCGAGGCATTGAAGAGCTGGACTTCCTGGGTGACATAGGAGATCTTCCGGCGCAGGGTATCGTCCGTCAGCGTCCGGGTGTCGGTGCCGTCCAGATAGACGGTGCCCTGATCCGGGTCATACAGTTTGACGATGAGGCGCGCCAGGGTGGTCTTGCCGGATCCGGTACGGCCCAGCAGGCCCAGGATCCGGTTTTGCTTCAGTTCCAGAGATACATCCCGGATGACTTTTTCGTTGTCTTCGTAGGAGAAGTGGACGTGGTCCAGGCGGATGCCGCCGGTGCCGGCGGTTTCGGTCTGCGTCCCCTGGGACAGATCGCGTCTGATATCCAAAAGTTCACGGATCCGCCGGATGGAGGCATCGGTTTTCTGCATGTACATGAGCTCTTCGCGCAGGTTCAGGATGGGCATGAGGATCAGCTCGCCCAGCCGGTTGATCAGATAGGCGGTCCCGATGGACAGTTCTCCGGCAAAGACCATTCTGGCCATGAGGATGATCACGATGAATTCAGAGCCCCAAAGGATGGCCTCATCATAGCTCCAGGCGCCGAAACCGAACATCCAGTCCCGTTTGTGCCAGTGGAAGAGCTTGCGCAGCACTTCGTTGAGCCGGTTCAGGATGTGGGGACGGGCAGCCAGGGTGCGGACATCTTCCACGGAGGTGATGGCCTCGCCGACGATGCCGTACAGATTGGATTCTTCCTCCCGGACGTGCTCGGAGGTTTCATCGATGCGCCGGCCCATGACCACCATGTACAGGTAGACCAGGATCGTACTGGTC
The DNA here is from genome assembly GCA_964475185.1 of uncultured Clostridium sp. Lineage (GTDB taxonomy): Bacteria > Bacillota > Clostridia > Clostridiales > Clostridiaceae > JG1575. The sequence goes on from CAYYVR010000128.1 coordinate 4,692, forward strand.
ATCCAGATCAGGGCAAAACGCCAGTCAATGAAGAAAAAGTAGATGAAGACACCGATCATCATGAACACATTCATGACGATGCCAGTGATGAAGGTGGTGAAAAAGCCGAAGAGCGAGTTGATATCCCCATCCACCCGTTCCACCAGCTGACCCGGTGTGAAGCGTTTGTGGAAGGCCATATCCAGGTCCATGGCGTGATCGGTCAGATCGATGCGCAGGCCATTGGTGGCCCGCCAGCCGATGTTCTGGGAAAGCCAGGCGATGAGGACGCCGATGCCCTGTTTGGCGGCGGTGAGGAGCAGAAAAAGCAGGGCGATGGTGTAGATCGAGCTCAGGGGGACGTCTGTGGTGACCTGGTCGATGAACTGTCCTAAAAGTCTGGGCTTGGCCGTTTCGACCAGGACATTGACAATGAGGACGATGAACAGCATGGCCAGTCCGCCCTTTTCCCGGACCAGGTACTTTTTCAGCAGTGCGACGTAGTCCTTTAAATTGATTTTCATGGCTGTGTTCCTCCGGATCCTGCCGGGAAGATCCCGGCAGGAAGAATTGATGTCGAGTAAAATAAGTTCTTAAAACAATAAAAAAAGCCATGGGAGTCCCCATGACCAAAAAATTATGCAAACGAAACTTTATTTCATGAAAAATAAAGCGAGGCGCATAACATCGATCACAGCGATCTCCTGATTTTTTCTGCATGACAAAAAAGGGTAAAATTCCCCTGAAACTGTCTTCTACAGATTAAATCCGGTATCCATCCTGTTGATCATCATGTTATTACCTCCTGAGTGTTATCACTCACAGCTACTATTAAATCGCATTTGATCTGTTTTGTAAAGCCTATCGATTATCCAATCAATTATAATGATATTTATATCATCATTTAACCGGCGGCCGAAGGAATCAGATGGGTTTTCCGCTGGGGTCAGTCCCTGTGAAGACAAAAATAAACCAGCCCCTGTCAGGACTGGTTTATTGAAGATGCGTGATGGCTTACTTGAACTTGGCGATGTCGTAACCCATTTCGGTGAGCGCCTGTTCGACAGCTGCCTTGATTCCATTGGATGTCATGGTGGCGCCGGTTTCTCCGTCAACAGTTACTTTGTTGGCTTCCGTGATCTTGCCGGGCATGTTAGCGATGGCCGGATCTGAGATCCCTTCGGTTTCGCTGTGTTCGACGACTTCAACGGCTTCGTTCTTGTCAGCAGTTGCTGTGACCTTGACCTTGAGTCCTTCATGCATACCGGTTACGGTGACTTCTTTGGTCTGAGCTTCGCCGCCCTCGGTTGCATCTGCAGGGCTGCATGCTGTAAGCATAACTCCAAGAAGGAGTGCACTGATTACTTTTTTCATTTTTCTACCTCCAACGTTTTATACGATAGGATGATTTTTATCAATAAATTCCATTGATTGCAATCGAATATAAAATTTAACAGTTTGTTAGCAAGTTCGCCAAACCGTGATTGCTTTTGCATTGAACGCTGTCGTTTTTTAATTTAAATTCCTTAATCTTAAATTTTTATAAATTTTATGGATATTTTTCGACTGGTTGGTTTACTTAAACAAAATCCATATGTCTTGGCTATAATAGAGGGTAGGAGTGATTGCAGTGAAGAATTTTACGGTGGATCTGGGGAACCTCCCCCTTTATACGACCCGATGGGAATTGGAGGATGGCCGCGCTCCCCGAGCGGTGATCCAGATCATCCACAGCTTATCGGAACACATGGGCAGATACGAAGAACTGGCCTCTTTTTTAAATGATTACGGATATGAAGTCTGGGGTCACGACCATCCCGGACACGGCCGGACCGGTCCTGAACTGGGCAGCAGTTCAGGCGACGCCATGAGTATGCTTCTGGGCGGGATCAGCGCAGTACGGGATGCGATCGCCAAAGAATTGCCGGATGTGCCGGTGATCCTCATGGGCCATTCCATTGGGGCCTTCCTTTCGCTGCGGGCGGCGGAACTGGATAAAAACAAATGGGCCGCGCTGATCCTTTCCGGTGCCAGCGATCGCAATCCCATCCTCCTGGAGCGGGCTGCCATTGCCTCCAATTCTCTGCTGGCACGCCTGAAAAAGCGCCAAAGTGCGGAGAAAGCGCTGTATCAGATCATTCTGAAAGGCTTTTCCTCCGGCGGGCTCCGGCTGGAACGAACGGACTGGCGGACCAGGGATCCGGAGGAAGTCACCCGGTTTTACCGGGATCCGCTGTGCGGCTTTCCCATGGATCACGAGTTCATGAAGAGCCTGGCCAGGGGGCTGTCGTTCTGGTACCGGCGGGAGGAACTGGCGAAGATCGCCAATGGTCTCCCTGTTCTGATCATTTCAGGCACCGATGACCGCATCGGGAATTACGGAAAAGGACCTGCCAAGCTGGCCAAGTCACTGACTTCGGCCGGCCTGTCGCAAATCTATCTCAGGTTTTATGAAGGATCCCGTCATGACCTGCTCTGGGACTTTTCCCGGCGCGAGACCATGATGGATATCCTGGAGTTTTTAAAATTGACTGTAAAGGAGCATTATTGAGATGTCACTGTCAGGCAAGGAAATCGCGCAGGCACTGCTGGAGAGTATCGGCGGTGAGGAAAATGTCGCCGATCTGAAGCGGTGCGGCACCCGGCTTCGGTTCACTTTGAAAAAAGCCGCCCAGGTCCGGGAGGAGAACATCAAACGGCTCAACGGGATCGTGGGGATCATCGAAGCAGATAATCAGTACTACGTCGTGCCCGAAGATGGTCTGACCCTGAAGCTCTACAATGAACTGGCTGCCAGCATCCAGTCTCCGAAGATCCGGCCGGAGAAGAAAAGCTTCACCGACCGCATTTTGGATCGGTTCCGTAAATAAGACCAAAGG
>CAYYVR010000129.1:0-7251 GCA_964475185.1 uncultured Clostridium sp.
TCCCCCGCATCAGTTCAGGCGAAGCCTCTGTCTTTAAGGGACGGAGGCTTCGCCTGTTTCTGTATTGATTCTCTTTTTGATCTGTCCCCTTAGGATCCAGGGATGTCCGCCGTTGATGGGGCACTGTCCGGATCCTTTTCGGATCTCTTTCAGATTCTTTTAGATCTCTTTCGGATCTCTTTCGGATCTCTTTCGGATCCCTTTTTGCTTTACTGGGGTCTGACGATGCGATCCTTATTGCCCATGTAGGGTCTTAAGACTTCAGGGATGAGGATGGATCCGTCTTCCTGATAGTTGTTCTCCAGGAATGCGATGAGCATGCGCGGCGGTGCCACCACCGTGTTGTTGAGCGTATGCGGGAAATAGGTCCCTTCCGGCCCCTTGCTGCGGATGGACAGCCGTCTGGCCTGCGCCTCGCCGAGATTGGAACAGGAGCCGACCTCAAAATACTTTTCCTGCCGCGGCGACCAGGCCTCGACGTCGATGGATTTGACTTTCAGATCCGCCAGATCCCCGGAGCAGCACTCCAGCTTGCGGACCGGGATGTCCATCGTACGGAAAAACTCCACCGTCAGATCTGCCATTTTATGGAACCAGTCCATGGATTCTTCCGGTTCGCAGATGACGATCATCTCCTGTTTTTCAAACTGATGGACCCGGTAGAGCCCTCTCTCCTCGATGCCGTGGGCACCGACTTCCTTCCGGAAACAGGGGGAGGAGGAGGTCAGCGTCAGCGGCATTTCCTCTTTTTTGATGATGCTGTCAATGAACTGACCGATCATGGAGTGTTCCGAGGTCCCGATGAGATAAAGATCCTCTCCTTCCACTTTATACATCATGTTGTCGCGTTCAGTGAAACTCATGACACCTTCCACCACATTGGATCGGATCATATACGGCGGGATACAGTAGGTGAATCCCTTGTCGATCATGAAGTCCCGGGCATAGCTCATGATGGCGGAATGAAGCCGGGCGATGTCGCCTTTCAAAAACCAGAAGCCGTTGCCGGACGTTCTGCGGGCGGTGTCCATGCTGGCACCATCCAGCGCCTCCACGATCTCCATGTGATAGGGGATCTCCCAGGCGGGGATGTGTGCTTCGCCGAACCGTTCCACTTCAACATTCTCAGAATCATCGCGGCCGATGGGCACCGTATCATCGATGATATTGGGAATGATCATCATCCGGGAACGGATCTCCTCAGCCAGCGTTTTGGCTTCTTCATCCAGCGCATTGAGCCGGTCGGCTTCCTGGGCAACCTTGGCTTTGACTTCCTCGGCTTCCGCCTTCTTGCCCTGTCCCATCAGTTTGCCGATTTCCCTGGAAAGCGCGTTGCGCTCGCTTTTCAGCGTTTCCGCTTCGGTGAGGGCTGCACGGTATCTGACATCCAGATCCAGAACTTCATCCACCAGGGGAAGTTTTTCATCCTGAAATTTCTTCTTCAGGTTCTCCCGGACCAGGTCCGGCTGATTTCGCAGTAATTTGATATCGATCATGGTCTCCACCTCTTTCATTGTTCTCTTTTGTCCAGGCTGGCGGATCCGAAACACCTTCCGTATTCCCCGTCAGCCTCTGGTTTCCTTTGGTATTCTGTTCAATCCCGGTCAAAGTGCCTGCCGGGCTGGTCTGGTCGTCCCTGACAGGACGGCAGGATCCCCTCGATCAGGGATCGGCCGTCCTGGTCAGGATCTCAGTGTTCGTAGGGCAGTCCGAATTCCCGGCGCATGACCCCGCGCATATCCCCCACCATATAGAGGGAACCCGAGGCGATGACAAAGCCGTCTTCCGGGCATTGTTTCAATGCTGATCTCAGTGCTTTCCCGTAATCCTCTTCCCAGGTGACGCTGTCATTGAAGGAATGGATGTATTCGTACAGGTCCCGGGCCAGCGATGCCCGTTCCGAGTGAGGTGTGACGCAGATGACGGATGCAGCCTCACGGGCGATGAGATCTGCCATGCGGTGCGTGTCCTTATCGGCCAGGATCCCCAGGATCAGGACGTAGGGTTTGTTCGGATAGTAGAAATCCAGTGAGGTTTTCAGCTGTCTGATGCCGTCTACGTTGTGCGCCCCGTCGATGATGACCAGCGGCTGGCGGTTCATGATCTCAAAGCGGCCCATCCAGTGCACGGTCTTCAGGGAACTGGCGATCAGATCTGATGACAAGCCCAGATCCTTCAGGCGGTTCAGTTCATACAGCGTCTGGACCGCCAGCAGCGAATTGACCTGCTGATGAACGCCCAGGAGGCGAAGCTCGCCGATGAAGTCCCACTCCCCCACCTGATAGCGGATATTCTGGATCCCCCGTTCCTCATCAAAGGAGATGAAGGAGACGTTGTTGGGATCGGCGAATTGGATGGACGAGCCCGTCTCACGGGCTTTTTCGATGAGGACCGCGGCTGCTGCCGGTACCTGCGGGTAGGACACCACAGGAACGCCCGGCTTGATGATGCCGGCTTTGGCCCGGGCGATCTCAGCCAGGGTATTGCCCAGAACATTCATATGATCATAGCTGATGGAGGCAATGACTGAAAGGATGGGCGAGACCACATTGGTGGAATCCAGATCTCCGCCCAGGCCGACTTCGATGACGCAGAAATCAGGCTGTCTGTCTCTGAAGTACAGAAACATGATCGTGGTGATGATCTCAAATTCCGTGGGATGTTCCATGCCTTCATCAAGACATTCCATCACGACCTTTTGGACCTGTTCGGTATACCGGGCCAGATCCCCGTCGTCGATGTTTTTCCGGTCGATCTGGATCCGCTCATTGAACCGTTCGATGTAGGGCGAAATATACAGTCCCACCGAATAACCATGGGCCATCAGGACTTCCGTCGTGATGGCGGCCACCGATCCTTTGCCGTTGGTTCCGGCAATGTGGATCACATTCAGCTCCTTTTGAGGATCCCCAAGTTTTCCGAGCATGCATTCCATCCGGGCCAGACCGAGATTCTGTCCGAATTTCTGGGTGCCGGTGATGAATTCCATTGCTTGTTTGATATCCATAGGTTTTAATCTCCGAATCGTAGTATATCTACCATTTTAGCATAGATGAAGCCGGAAGGCTCCTGCAGTGACGACGCCTTCCGGCTGATTTTCTCTGAAAAGTCCAGGGTTTCTGGTCGACCGCCCCGATGGGCGGCCTGATCACTGATCCGGATCCGGCTGAAATTCCCGGTCCAGCATGGCGTAGCAGACATCATCGAAGTACCTGCCGTCTTTTTTCAGAGATTCGCGATGGGTCCCCTCGTATTTCATGCCGGCTTTGGCCATGACCCGACCCGAGGCGGGGTTGAATGAGAAGTGTTTGCCGCTGACGCGATGCGCCCCCCGGGCGAAGGCAAAACCGATGACTTTTTTCAGCGCTTCGGTCATGTAGCCCTGACCCCGGTGATCGCGATCCAGCCAGTAGCCGACTTCGGTATCATCATGGCGGTTGAGCCGCGATAATCCGATGACGCCGATGAAGCGGCCCTCATCGGCCAGCGTGATGGCAAATTCATGACCGGCACGGTCCAGGGCTCTGGCCTCTTCGATGCCCTGGAGCCACCCCCGGGCAGATTCCCGGGTGTAGGGCCTGGGGATCAGCAGGGTGTTGCTGTAGATCTCCGGATCCTGGCAGATGCGCGTGACCTCGTCGATATCCGCCAGCGTGACGGGCCGAAGGATCAGCCGTTTGGTTTTCAGTTCCATGGCTCCTCCTACAGCGCTTTGGTATCGTCGTAGCTTTTCTGGGTTTTGGCCAGAAGATCGCGGTACTGATCCAGTTTGGTCTTTTCTTCGGCGATGACGGCTTCGGGCGCTTTGGCCATGAATTTTTCATTGGCCAGCTTATGTTCGATCCGGGATACTTCGCCCTGATATTTTTTAAGGTCCTTGGCCAGGCGGTCCAGTTCCCGGTCCTTGTCGATGAGATCCAGCAGGGGCAGGAAGAGTTCACCGCCCGGTGTGACCACCGGCACCGTATCTTTGAGCCCGTCCTTGGAATCCACCAGAATGACTTCAGAGGCAAAGCCCAGCTTTTCCAGATAGGCGCTGCTCTGGCTGAAGGCTTCCCGGGCTTCGGGATTGGGCAGAATATAGGTCTTGGCTCTGCGTCCGGGATTGACATTCATTTCCTGACGGATGGTGCGGATGGACTTGATGGCGGAAATGATGATCTCCATGTTCTTTTCTTCCGTCGGGAAGACGTTGGCATCATCAGGCAGCGGCCATTGCGCCAGGGTGATGGTCTCCTCACCGGTGAGATGCGTGTAGATCTCCTCGGTGATGAAGGGCATGACCGGATGCAGGAGCTTCAGGCCGTCGGAGAGGACTTTCACCAGTACGTTCATGGCGACGCCGCGGGCTTTCTCATCATCTCCTGAGAAGGCTGTCTTGCTCAGTTCAATGTACCAGTCGCAGAACTCGGTCCACAGGAAGTCATAGACTTTCTGCAGGGCGATGCCGATCTCAAAATGTTCCAGGTTTTCCGTGACTTCCCGGATCACCGCGTCATTGCGGGACAGGATCCAGCGGTCAGCCATGGAGTACTCCTTCGAATCCCTGTATCTGGCCATGAGGTCCTCATCCAGATTCATCATGGCAAAACGGGAGGCATTCCAGATCTTGTTGGCAAAATTGCGCGCCGATTCGACTTTGTCGTCATTCCAGCGGATGTCATTGCCGGGGGCATTGCCGGTGACCAGCATGTAGCGCAGCGCATCGGCGCCGTAGGTGTCGATGACATCCAGGGGATCGATGCCGTTGCCCAGGGATTTGCTCATCTTGCGTCCCTGCTCATCGCGGACGATGCCGTGGAATAAAACGGTGTCAAAGGGTTTCTGGTCCATATTGTGCAGCCCTGAGAAAATCATCCGGGCGACCCAGAAGAAAATGATGTCGTAGCCGGTGACCAGGGTACTGGTGGGATAAAAATACGCCAGATCCTCCGTCTTGTCCGGCCATCCCAGGGTCGAGAACGGCCACAGGGCGGAGGAGAACCAGGTATCCAGGACATCTTCATCCTGGCGCAGCCGTTCGCTGCGGCAGGCGGGACAGTAGTCCGGCGTCTCCTCCGCGGCAATGACTTCCCCGCAGGTCTCGCAGTACCAGACCGGGATCTGATGGCCCCACCACAGCTGACGGGAAATACACCAGTCCTGGATGTTCTCCATCCAGTTATAGTAGGTCTTCTCCATGCGCTCCGGAATAAATCTGATGTCCTTTGAGCGCACCGCGTCGATGGCCGGCTGGGCCAGGGGCTCCATTTTGACGTACCACTGATTGGAGATCATCGGTTCGATGGTAGTGCCGCAGCGGTCATGGGTGGACACATTGTGGACGATGTCACGGGTCCTGAACAAGAGGCCCTGCTCTTCCAGATCCTTCAGGATGGCCTTGCGGGCATCGTATCGGTCCATGCCGGCATAGGCAAAGCCGTTTTCATTGATCTTGCCATGCTCGTCCATGATCATGACTTCTTCCAGGCCATGGCGGCGGCCCACCTGATAGTCGTTGGGATCATGGGCCGGCGTGATCTTGACGCAGCCGGTGCCGAATTCCATATCCACGTAGGCATCGGCGATGACGGGGATCTCCCGATCCGTCAGCGGCAGGCGAAGGGTCTTGCCCACCAGATGGCGGAACCGGTCGTCGTCGGGATGAACGGCCACCGCCGTGTCCCCCAGCATGGTTTCCGGCCGCGTGGTGGCGATCTCCATGTATCCTGAGCCATCGGTGAAGGGGTATCTGATGTGCCAGAAATGGCCGTTGCGTTCCTGATATTCCATCTCCGCATCGGAAATGGCCGTGAGGCACTTGGGACACCAGTTGGTGATCCGCTGGCCGCGGTAGATCAGCCCCTCGTTGTAGAGGCGGACAAAGGTGTGGCGAACGGCCCGGGACAGATTCTCATCCATAGTGAAGGCTTCCCGGGTGTAATCCACCGAGCAGCCGAGCCGGTCTAACTGGCCCCTGATCTTATCACGGTACTCATTGGCCCACTCCCAGGTATACTCCAGGAATTTCTCACGGCCGATCTCGGATTTGACGATGCCGCGGGCCAGCAGTTCATTCTCCACTTTGACTTCCGTGGCGATGGAGGCGTGATCCTGGCCGGGCAACCACAGGGCGGCATAGCCCTGCATGCGCCGGAACCGGATCAGGATGTCCTGCAGTGCATTGTCCAGGGCATGGCCCATGTGCAGCTTGCCCGTGATGTTTGGCGGCGGCATCACGATGGTATAGGGTTTGTGATCGGCGTCGATGACCGGTGTGAAATAGCCTTTCTCCAGCCAGTGAGCCGTCAGGCGGTCCTCAAACTGTTTGGGATCATAGGTCGTCGCCAGGTCCGTTTTCATTCGCTTATCTTCCATGTCTTACCTCTTTTCGTTCTGTTTGGTTGGATCCAGAGCCTTCAGCAGCGGCGGTCAGCGGTCAGCTGCCAGCTGCCCGGATCCGGGCTGTGTTGGTCTGATTCGGTGGGATCAGATGCGGGTCTGCAGGCAAACCCGGATAAAAATTACTCGCTGTTAATCGATGAACCGGCCGATGTCATCCAGGACTTCAGCCAGGATCCGGATGGATTCATGGATCACCGGGGCATTGAGACTGTGGTCGGCACCCGGGTAGACCTTCATCCGGCTCTGAGCCTCGCCCAGATCCATGAGTGCCCGTTCGTGGTCCAGAAGATGATCCTCTGAGCCCGTGAAGGCAATGAAATCCGTCTGTGCCATATTCCCGACCATCTGGTCGATGGGTGTCAGGTAGACACAGCGCGGCGCCTGGTCTTTGGCCATGGCAATGGCCGTATCGGAAGCGAACAGGGCTCCGACGCTCTTGGCGATGAAGACCAGATCGCCCTGATGGGCTTCCTCTTCCCGTACCTGATCGACGACCCCCTTGATGAGGTATTTCATGCTGTGCCGCGTCGAATCGTTGAGTGAAAATTCTCCGTAGGATAAAATCAGAAGATTGTATCCCTTGGCCATGGCAAGGCGGATGGAATAGTAAAGCAGCGGTTTGTCCACTGTATAGCCCTTGCCCGGAAAGAGGACGCACAGGCCCCGGGAATCAGGATTTTCAAGCAGTGTGCAGTTAAGCTGGACATCCTGATGCTCTGATTTGATGATGCGCCGTTCCGTTCTCTCTTCTTTCATGTCGTTTCTTCCTCCCCTGGATCAATATTTTTGATTACTCTGATCAGTTTAAAAATCACTTTTTAAATCACTTTTTAAATCACTTGATCAATCACTTGATCAATCATCGAT
>CAYYVR010000130.1:0-7009 GCA_964475185.1 uncultured Clostridium sp.
CAACCTCGGTAGTGATTAGGCGTGTTGTATTGATAAAATCCGATGATAATTTTTGTGGAATCGTTTTTCGGAAATGACTTGACCATCGTTTACCTTTAACGTAAAATTTAAGTAAATTAACGTAAAGGATTACGTTGGAAGGGGACAAAATGGTGAAGAAGCTTTCTATGAGCGATGTAGCCAAGTTATCAGGGGTTTCCATCGCGACGATTTCACGAGTCATCAACGGAAGCGGCGGTTATTCAGCAAAAACCGAAGAGAAGGTCAGAAAGATCATTAAAGAAACTGGCTTTGTCGCGAATTCCAATGCCAAAAGTTTGCGTACTAATTTGTCTCAAACCATCGGCGTAATCGTCCCTGATATCACGAATGACTTTTTTTCACGAGTGATCCGGGAACTCGTTAATTCTTTTCTCAAAAAAAATTACTCTCTGTTTGTCTGTGATACCAATGAGGACGAGAAAAAAGAAGATCAGCTTTTTAAAATCCTGATTGCTAAAAAAGTGGATGGCATTATCTATATCTCAGGGCAGTCAGATGTCTCAAAACTGGAAACCAAGTATAGCATACCGGTTCTGTATATGGATCGGAGTCCTAAAAATGCCGCGAATTTGGTCCATTCAGATAATCATCAGGGGGGATACCTGGCAGGACAACGTCTGCTTGCCTCAGGATGCAGGCATCCAGTCATGATCAGAGATTCTCGCCGAATCTCTACGGTGGATCAGCGATACTATGGATTCATTAAAGCTCTGAATGATGCAGGCATGGAGCCGGATGAAAAGATCTTCCTCGAGGCATCAGTCAGCTATGAAAGTGCCTATTCGATCATCCCAAAAGTCCTGAAGCGGTTTCCGAAAGTCGATGGCATCTTTTGTTCCAATGACATCATGGCACTGGGTGCCCTCCACGGACTTCAGGACAACGGAAAAAATGTTCCGCAGGATATACAGCTGATTGGATTTGATGGCAGTACAGTTACAAAGTATTCGCGCCCCCAGATCACTACCATCGCTCAAGATTATGAGCAGATGGGTAAAGCAGCCTGTCGGCAGATGCTGGACATCATTTCGGAGGACGAGGAGTTTATCCACACGGTAGTGATTCCAGTTAAGCTCATCGAAGGTAATACCACAAAAGCAGTTGAAATTACACAAGCCTGACACCTGGAAGTTCCAGAGCATCATATTATTGTCACTGAAATAGCATGGAGGTAGTGATGGAAGAATTAGTCCGCATGAGCAATGTAACTAAAAAGTTTCCCGGGGTCACGGCATTAAACAATATCTCTTTTGATATCCGGCCTGGTGAGGTTCATGTCCTGTTGGGGGAGAACGGTGCTGGCAAGTCGACATTGATGAAGATCCTGAGCGGAGTCTATCAGCCAACCGAAGGTACGATCACGATCAAGGGGAAAGAATTTTCCAAACTGACACCGGCCGATTCCTATGAAAATGGAATCAGTGTTATCTATCAGGAACTGAGTGTGATCAATGAACTGTCGATAGCAGAAAATCTGTTCGTCGGCCGCTTACCAGTTAATAAACGATTTGGTATCGATATCGTCGACTACGACACGATGAAACGTAAGGCCAGAGAAGTCTTAGCCCAGATTGGGATGAAAAGAGATCCCATGGCACTGGTTGAGTACATCAGCACTTCAGAAAAACAGCAGGTTGAAATCGCCAAAGCTCTGGTCAGTAATGCTGATATTATCGTCATGGATGAACCAACAACATCGCTGACTAATGTTGAGACCGAAAATTTGTTTCGTATCATCAGAGACCTTAAAAAATTAGGCAAGGGCATCGTCTTTATTTCTCACAAACTCAATGAGATCAAAGCCATTGGCGACCGGGTCACCGTCCTTAAGGATGGATCCTATGTCGGTACCCGAGAAGTCAAAGATACCAGTGTAAACCAAATGGTAACCATGATGGTGGGCCGCGAAATTTCCGGTACTTATCTAAATGAAACGATCAAAGATTTTTCCGATCAGCCGGTCATATTCGAAGCGAGTCACCTGACAACCAAAGACGGGACGGTACGGGATGTTTCTTTCCGAGTGCGCCGCGGAGAGATCGTTGGTTTTGCTGGACTGATTGGCGCTGGCCGCACGGAATTGATGAATGCATTGTTCGGCGTTTCACCTTTGAAAACCGGCACCATCCAGGTTGGTGATCAGGTTGTCAACAACAAGTCACCATATCACGCGATCCGCAACGGTTTCGCCATGGTCACAGAGAATCGCCGCGAGACAGGTTTCATGCATAATTTTGACATCAAGCAAAACATTTCCATCATTTCCTTTTTGAAGAACTCTATTTTTTTCGGCATGACCGGTCATGTGGACAACAAGTATGAGAAAAAAGAAGCGGAGATCCAGAAAAAGTCCCTGAGGATCAAGTGCCGTGATATAGATCAGAATATCGTCGAACTGTCTGGGGGTAATCAGCAGAAAGTTATCCTCGGTAAATGGATGGCGGCTAACTCACAGGTCATCATTTTTGACGAACCCACCAAGGGAATCGATGTGGGCAGCAAGAGTGAAATCTACGAACTGATGCGGATCCTGGCTAATGAAGGGAAAGTCGTCATCGTTGTTTCCTCTGAATTGCCAGAACTTCTATCGGTGTCTGATACGATCTATGCCTACCGGGAAGGGCAGATTGTCGAATCGTTCCAAAATCAGGATGCAACAGAAGAGAAAATCTTACTGGCCACAACCGGCGAAAATAAAAAGTAAAGGGGAATAAAATGGAATCCAATAGAAAAATATCCTTCAATGAATTGTGGGGCAAATACGGAACGCTCTCCATCCTGGTTATACTGGTGGCACTGCTTGCCATTATCAAGCCAACTGCAATATTCTCCTCCACCAGTATTCCTCAGATTCTGACGCAGAGCTCGGTCAATATTCTTCTGGCATTAGGTGAATTTTTCGCGATCCTAATCGCCGGTATCGATCTGTCCGTTGGATCTGTCGCAGCATTGGTTGGAATGGTTACTGCCAAACTCATGGTGAGCGGCTTTAACCCACTCCTGGCTGTTGCCTTGGGCATCATCCTGGGAGGCTTCCTCGGCTTCCTCAATGGTACCGTCATCAATAGGACCGGCGTCCATCCCTTTATCATCACATTAGGTTCCCAGGCTATCTTCCGGGGGATCACCCTGATCATCTCCAACGCTCGGTCGGTTTTCGGCTTTCCGGTCGCATTCACAAAGTTTATATCCAATCGGGTGTTTGGCATTCCGGTCCCAGTCATCATCGCGCTGTCGGTTGCTGCGGTCCTGATCTACTTTACCACCAAGACCAAAGTTGGTCGTAATATTTATGCCCTCGGGGGCAATAAAGAAGCAGCCTGGTATTCCGGCATCAACATTAAGATGCATACTCTCCTGGTATTCATCATTTCGGGAACTGCCTCTGGTATCGCCGGTATCGTTCTCCTTGGTCGGGTCGGTGCAGCTGAACCTGCCGCTGGAACAGGTTTCGAGACTTATGCCATTGCCGCTGCCATCATCGGAGGAACCAGCTTCTTCGGTGGGAAGGGGAAAATTTTCGGGGTCGTCATCGGCGGTCTTATCATCGGTCTCATTAACTATGGCATGACAGTTCTTACAGTACCAAGTTCCTATCAGCAAATCGTCATGGGCGCTCTGATCATCATCTCCGTCACCATCGACATGTTGCTTGCCAAGAAAAAATAACCAACTGCCGCGTAACCGCAAGAAAGGAATCACAAATGGTAAAATTCTCTCCCTCACTGATGTGCATGGATATACTTCGGGTCAAGGAAACATTGGAGGTTCTCAACGAACGTGCTGACCTGCTGCATGTCGATATCATGGACGGACATTTCGTCAAGAACATTACCCTTTCCCCGGATTTCGTCAAGGGCATTCGCCCGGCCACGGATTTGGAAATCGACTGTCACCTAATGGTCACCGATCCGGCAGATTATGTAGAGGCTTTGGCCAAGGCGGGCGCCACATACATCTGCCCCCAGGCTGAAACCATTAATTCTCAAGCTTTCCGCATCATCAACCAGATCAAGTCTCTGGGCTGCAAATTCGGCGTTGTTCTGAATCCCGCCACGCCATTGGACTACATCCGGGAATACATCCACCACGTGGACAAGATCACTATCATGTCGGTTGATCCAGGATTCGCCGGTCAGCCATTTATACCTGAAATGCTCAACAAAGTCCGTGAAGCTAAGCGTTTGAAAGAAGAAAAGGGCTACAAGTATCTCATAGAGATCGATGGCTCCTGCAACGAAAGAACTTTCAAAGACATGCATGAGGCAGGTGTTGAAGTATTCATCGTCGGATCTTCAGGTCTCTTCGGACTGGATGAAGACGTAGCTAAAGCCTGGGATAAAATGGCGACGATCTTCAAAGAAAAAACTGGCGTAGAAGTTTAAAGGCGGGTGATTGCCCATGGCAAATATTATTGGTATTGACATAGGCGGGACGAATTTCCGCATTGGGTATGTCAATGCAAAGGACCAACTCCATCATTTTGAACAGCGCGCTGTCACATTTATCACGCAGGGTCATGTTGTGGAAAGTTTGGCTCAAGTCATCAGTGATTACATCCAAAAAAATGATCTGACCGGTCGGATCGATCACATCACCATCGGACTTCCATCCATTGTCAGCAAGGATAAATCCTATGTTTATTCGACACCGAACCTGCCAGTCCTCAATGAGCTGGATCTGGGAGGACTGTTGGGGGATACCCTGAAGCTGCCTGTTTATATCGATCGTGACGTTAATTTCCTGTTGTATCATGACATCCATAAAATGGATCTGGATCCTGAAGGAAATCAGACCATTCTGGGCTTTTACTACGGCACCGGCCTTGGCAATGCGGTCTATATCCAAGGCAAGAGTTACCAAGGATCCAATGGAGCGGCCGGGGAATTAGGCCATATCCCATTCCCTGGTGTCACCGCTCCATGTGGTTGCGGTAATTCAGGCTGTGCGGAGCTCCTATGCTCCGGCAAGCGCCTTACTGAACTGGTGGAGATGATCCCCGGAGCGAAAATCGAGTCGGTCTTTACTCATTTCAAAGAACATCCGCTTCTGATCGAATATATTGAAAATCTTTCCATGCCGATTGCCACAGAAGCCAATATCCTGGATCCCGACACTATCGTTTTGGGCGGGGGGGTGCTTTTTATGAAAGATTTCCCCAAAGACGATTTGTTGAATGAGATCAAGAAACGACTGAGGAAACCTTTCCCTTTCCGAACGGTTCAATTCAAGTTTGCTGCTCACAATCAGCAGAGCGGAGTCTTGGGAGGAGCCTACCTGATCAAACAGCAAATTGAATAACAATAGCCATTGAGATACCGAATTCCTGTGAAAATGAATCAAATTTGAACCAATAAAAAGACCATTTACTTCAATTTATTACCTGAAGGGTATTAAATAAAATTTTAGGAGGCTTATTATGAAAAAAGCACTATCAATCCTTTCCGCATCACTTCTTTCGATGTCTCTTCTCGCAGCCTGCACCCCGGCAACACCTTCCACCACCGCCGCTGGCACCTCGGCAGGCACCACCACTGCTGGATCCACTGATGATGTCACTTATGCCGTTCTTCTCAAGAATCAGTCTTCAGACTTCTGGGTAAAAATGAAAAAGGGTGTCGAAGATAAAGCAGCAGAATTAGGGGTCAAAGTCGAAGTTCTGGCAGCTCAGTCAGAAGAAGACACCGAAGGCCAGCTGAAGATCCTTGAAAACCTCGTAAATGGTGGATATGCAGCAATCGGCGTGGCCCCACTGTCACCGGTCAACCTGATCCCCGGTGTTGTTGCTGCTAACGAAAAGGGCATTTATGTCATGAACATCGATGAAAAAATTGACATGGAGCAGCTCAAAGCCCAGGGTGGAGCTGTCATAGGCTTTGCAACCACTGATAATGTGGCTGTCGGTAAAAAAGGCGCCGAGTACATCAATGGCAAAATCGAGGCTGGCAGCAAAGTTGCCATCATTGAGGGAAAAGCCGGTAATACTTCCGGAGAAGCCAGAAAGCAGGGAGCCACTGAGGCGTTCACGGCAGCAGGCATGGAAATCATAGGCTCACTCCCCGGAGACTGGGACCGCCAGAAAGCCTTGGATGTCGCAGCCAGCTACATCCAGCAGCATGAAGATCTGAAGGCCATCTACTGCGCTAATGACACCATGGCACTTGGTGCCCTCCAGGCTGTCATCAATGCAGATAAACTCGATGAAATTCTGGTGGTTGGAACTGATGGTGACACTGAAGCAGTAACTTCCGTTGAAAATGGCGAGCTCGCAGCTACCATCGCTCAGGATCCTGGAATGATCGGAGCTAAGTCACTTGAAGAAATGGTTAACGCCGTAAAGAACCAGATTACCATTGATCCCAACGCTGAACCCAAACTGATCCCCATCGATTCACTCGTTATTTCCAAATAACTGATCCATTCACCAGTCTCAATTTAATAAAATCCTCCTCGTTCCCTGGATGCTCTTCATCATCCGGGGAACATTTTTATGGAATTGGACTAACAGGACACATCGTCAGGGATCCAAAAAAATTGGAATCTCATGAAATCTGGAAAGATAGGTTCGACGTGAGCAAGATATCCAATGCTACTATCAGACGATCCCATATGGCTACAGGAGCCAAGTGTTTAAGCCGGAGTCTATCGTCCTATAGTAGCCGGTCTTGTCTGTCCGTAAATAGACGGATATAATGTCCATACTATATTGTGGAGGACAAAAAGAGACCCTCCCTGACTCAATGGTAAGCGCCGAGTCATCAGGGAGGGTCCTTACTAAGTTATTAGCATGATCAGTATATCAAAATACGTTTTAGAATGGAATCCCGATTTGGGTGTTTTTCGTTCGGAGTATGGAGAAAAGCATATGTCCCATTTGTCATCAGCCACTTAAGGTCATTGGCTCCCGCAGGAGATCCGCGACAGACGAGAATGGAGACGCCATGGTCCTGGTGCTTCGGCGCCTGCG
>CAYYVR010000131.1:0-2783 GCA_964475185.1 uncultured Clostridium sp.
TAATCAAAGAAAAGGTCATACACTTAGACCGAAAATATGGATGGAGTTATGTAGCGAATCCTTCTGGCGGGATACGGGCGTTATGGTGGTATTTTTTGAAACCCGAAGAATTGAGTGCATGCAATTTGTCATCAAAAGGTATTAACAACCTGTATTTGCAAATTGAAGATAACATTCTTACTGTAAAAATGAGTGGAAATGGTGAACATACATCAGCTGTTCGATGGAGTTTATATCATTTTATAAAAGGGAGAGTTCCAGATTTTAATAAAAAAACCTTTAGAAATGGCAAAAGCATGACAGTTGGGTTCATAGAATACAATGAGGATAACTATAGAAAAAAAATAACCCTGATGGAAGATGTGATGGAATCTATCGCCAGGGGAGAATGTAGATTTCAGGCCGTCTGACTAGACTGCTCTTTCTAATATGTTTGCAACAAAGGAAAAATGGAAAGCTCAAAAATAAATATCCATCCCTCTGTTGAAGACCAACTTGCCAACTATAGTAAATGAAACTAAAGGCAGAATGAGAACTTAATGGAAACAAAATCGGGATAAATCACGGGTTGATGCATTGACAGGAACGGGCCTCACGACTAAGATAGGAATGTAACTGAATAACCAACATCAAAGGTGCCCGAGAACTCGGGTGAAAAGGGAATGTGGTGCGAAACCACAGCAGCCCCCGCTACTGTAAATGTCTACGAGCTTCATGATGACCACTCACAGAAATTGTGGGGAAGGGATGAAGCAAGGATTGAAGACATGAGCCAGGAGACCTGCCTTTCATGGATCCTAACACATTTTCGGGTGGAAAATACTATTGGTACTATGATTGAATTCATGAGCAGTAGGGCGACCTGGTGCTCTTTTTTGCGTGACCGGCAAAGGAATCAGAACTATGAATGATAATCATCAAACGAATGGAAACAACAACATCAACAGACTGGATCAGACGGAGCCAGTGCATGGAGCGCAGGAAGGGCATGGAGAACATAATGTACATGACGTACACGAAGTGCATGACCTGCAAGAGCGCCAGGATCTGACCCCGTTTGGTTTTCTGCCCGAAGACGACCCCATGGAAGAAGCGATCTCAAACGTGCTGGAAGGGATCCGGCCCGTCGATGCGGCGTACTTATCCCAGGCCAGAGCCTTCAACGATGCCCTGGCCAAACCCCTGGGATCCCTGGGGCGGATGGAGGAGATCCGGGAGCGGATGTGGGCCATCGGCCAGGGCGAATTGAAGCCCTTTCAGAAAGGGGTCATCGTCTATGCGGGGGACAACGGCGTCTGCGCCCAGGGCGTCTCCTCCAATCCCCAGGACGTCACCTGGAAGGTCTGCCAGAACATCCTCTCCGGCCGGTCCGGCCTGGGACGCATCGCCGCCTTCTACGGCGTCGATGTGCATCTGGAGGATCTGGCCGTCCTGGAGGACGTGCCCGGCCATACGGACTACAAGCTGCGCAGGGGGACCGGTGACATCCGGGTGGGGCCCGCCATGGACCGGTCGGAAGCGGCCGGGTTTGTCCTGGCCGGGATCCGCCGGACGGATGCACTCATCGACGAGGGCTACAACCTCATCGGTGCCGGGGAGATGGGGGTGGGCAACACCACCACCTCCTCCGCCGTCCTCAGTGTGCTCACCGGGGTATCCCCCGAAGAGACCACGGGCTATGGCTCCGGCATCACCCGTCCGATGCGGGACCATAAGATCCAGGTGGTGAAAGATGCGATCCGGGTCAACGAGCCCTACCGGGACATCCTCGATGTCCTGGCCAGGCTCTCCGGCGCCGACATCTGCGCCATGGCCGGGACGTACCTGGCCTGTGCCGCCAGGGGGATCCCCTTCGTCCTGGACGGCGTCATCTCCATGGCGGCCCTGGCCGCAGCCCGATCGTTTTCGCCGCAGGTCATGGAGTACTGCTTCCCCTCCCACCGGAGCCAGGATGCAGGGGCCAGGGCCGTGGAGAACGTCTTGGGCATCCGGCCCATGCTGGATCTGGACATGCGCCTGGGCGAAGGCTCCGGCTGCCCCCTGGCAATGGATCTCATCGAATGCGCCCTCTACACCCTGGGGACCATGGCTACCTTTGACGAAGTTTCAGTGGACAAAAATGATTACATCGATATCCGGGAGGAATCAACACCATGAAGAAATTCACACGACTCATTGCCCTGACCTTATTCTTAGTCCTCAGTATCGTGGGCTGCCAGTCCGGCACCACCACACCCGATCAGACACAGCCAATCACCACCACCATCACTTCAGCCGACACCACCGCCGCCGGAGAGGCCACCCAGCCGACCGCGACAGAAACCACACCGGTGGCTGACACCGTCTATCCCTACGAAGTCCGGACAGCCGACGGCGTTGTTACCCACACCGTAGAAAGCGAACCCCAGCGCATCCTTTCCCTGTCACCCACCTTCACGGAAATCATTTTTGAGCTCGGGGCAGGGGACCGCCTGGTGGGCCGCACGGATTACTGCGACTACCCGGCCCAGACCAGTGAGATCCCCTCCGTGGGATCCATGGTGGCACCCTCGGTGGAAGCCATCGTCGAACTGGAACCGGATGTCGTCCTGGTCTCCTTCATGGAAGAAGAAATGGTGGACAAGATCCAGCAGAGCGGTGCCAATGTCATCCAGCTGAACACAGCCAATTCCGTCACCGGTTCCTATGCCATCATGGAAGAGATCGGCCGCATCCTCAATACCAACCATGAAGCGGCAGAAATGATTCAGACCATCCAGCAGGACATTGCAGCCATCGCATCA
>CAYYVR010000131.1:2883-6954 GCA_964475185.1 uncultured Clostridium sp.
GGCCATGAAAAAGAAAAAGAAAAGCTATCTGCCGTTGTTTCTGACCCTGGTCGGACTCCTGCTGGTGCTGGCCATGCTGTCGGTGACCCAGGGGGATGCCGCCATTCCCGTCGGTGAGACGGTCCGGATCCTCTGGTTTAAACTGCTGGAAGGACTGGGGCTTGGGACCGCCCTGGGCGGGGCCCGGGAGATCATCCTCTTCAACATCCGGATCCCGCGTATCATCATGGCGGTGTTTGTGGGGGCAGGCCTTGCCAATGTCGGCTGTGCCTATCAGGGGGTGTTCCGCAACTCCATGGCCGATCCCTACATCCTGGGGATCTCCTCCGGCGCCACCCTGGGCGCTGCTCTGGCCATCAGCCTGGGCATCTCAGAGTCGGTGGCCGGATTCGGGACCGTGACTCTGGCGGCCTTTGCCGGCGCCCTGGGGGCCACCTTTCTGGTCTACAGCCTGGCCATGCGCCGCAACCGGGGCACCACGACCTCGCTGCTTTTATCCGGCGTGGCCGTCAGTTACTTTCTGTCCTCCATCGTCTCTCTGATCCTGGTCTTCGATGAGAAGAACGTCTCACGCATCGTCTACTGGACCATGGGCTCTCTATCCAGTGTCAGCTACCGGCAGATCGCCATTCTCATCCCCGTGGTGCTCCTGGGCTCCTTCCTGCTCTACGCCAACTGGCGGGAACTGGATATCCTCTCCTCCGGGGAGGAGGTGGCCCGCTCCATGGGCGTGGAGACCAACAAAGTCAAAGTCCGGATCCTCGTCTATTCGTCCCTCATCGTGGCCGTATCCGTCTCCTTCACCGGCGTCATCGGCTTTGTCGGTCTGATGATGCCCCACATCATGCGGATGATCATCGGACCCTCTCATAAGCGGCTGATCCCCTTTGCCATGATCGCAGGCTCCATCTTCCTGCTCCTGGCCGATACCATCGCCCGTTCACTCATCGATGGAGCCGAGCTCCCGGTGGGCGCCGTCACGGCGCTCTTCGGCGCGCCGTACTTCATCTGGCTTCTGACACGCAGCCGGGGAGGGCAACCGTAATGGAAATCAGACACCTGCAATTTGCCTATGATCACACGCCCATCCTCACGGACATCGACCTGGAATTTCCCAAGGGCCAGTTCATCTCCATCCTCGGTCCCAACGGATCCGGTAAAAGCACCCTGCTCAAACTGATCCTGGGCCTGATCAGACCCCGGAGCGGCCAGATCCGCCTGGACGGCAAACCCATGGATCAGATGCGGGCCCTGGAGAAAGCCCGGCTCATATCCTATGTGCCCCAGACCTTTCCCAATGACTATGAGTTCACGGCTCAGGAAGTGGTGGAGATGGGCCGCTATCCCTTCATCAAACAGTTCGGCAATGCCTCCCAGGAGGATCAGCAGATCTGCCGGGACGCCATGCGCATCACCGAGACCACCCACCTGAAAGATCAGCCCGTCAGCCGCATCTCCGGCGGCGAACTCCAGCGGGTCTCCGTGGCCCGGGCCATCGCCCAGACCACGCCCTGGATCCTCCTGGATGAACCCGTCAACCATCTGGACGTCAGCCATCAGGTGGGCATCCTCAAAGCCCTGAAAGAGATGACCCCGGAACGGACCGTCATCACCGTCATGCACGACCTCAACCTGGCCCGGGACTTCTCCGACCACATCATCCTCCTCCACGAGGGCAAAGTGATCAAGACCGGCAAACCCGGCGAGTGCATCGACCCCAAGGTCCTCTCCGCCATCTATGACCTGGAGTTCATCAAGACCCACACGGCCGACGGATCCCTGCAGTATCTGTTCCCCCGGACGAAGTGATACGTCTGATCAGCGGTTGTCTCTGAATGTAGCCTGGTTTAAGGACTTTAAGGATCTGTCTTAAATAATGAAGTCGAGGCAAAGACACTTAGCTAAAATCATACAGCTGAGTGTCTTTGCTCTTTTCAGCAATGCCTCAAAGCATAAAAGAAAACATTGCCCCATCATATCACCCCATGGAGATTAATGGCTTTTCATACAGGGCAAAATGAAGTCAGGTTTTGTGAACCCAGATGCTGGATCGTTTGAGTAACCTGTAATTTGAAGTCATTCACATTTAATTTGGGGCGCAGACTCATTTCTGAAAATGCCTTTTAAGATTTTCTGTGATGCTGCCAATATCAGGAGCAGGGTATTAGTGATAAAATACAAACCAGGAGTATATGTTTTACGCTCCGAACGAACCCAATAAAATCATGGATGAAGGGGAGGCCAAATGGAAGTTTCCGCAATGCTTCAGGAGATCAGCGCGATATCGAGAAAGTATGCCTTATTGAGTCAAAGAACAGGTGGGTGTTTCAATATCTTTTCAATTACAGATTCTTCTACTGATGAGGTGACGGTATGCCGTGTCCTTCATGAACTTTTATCTCCCACAGGAAGCCATGGCCAAAAAGATGAATATTTAAAGCTATTTCTAGACCTTTTCATGGATCATGAAATTTCAAAAGAAGAGCTCAAATCGGCAAAAGTTTTCAGGGAATATGTCATTCATAACGGCCGAAGAATTGATTTAGTGATTCAGACGATCCATCGATTTATACCCATTGAGGTGAAAATCTTTGCCGGTGATCAAAACAGACAATGCTATGATTACTTTCATTTTGCCAGATCAACTGGGAAAACGGAATCCAACTTGATTTATATTACACCCTTCGGAACACTGCCCAGCGAACAAAGCGCGATTTCGCTGACCAAATCTGAAAATGGGTATCGAGAGATCACGACTCTGTCCTTTTCCGAAGATATTCTGCAATGGCTGGACCTTTGCCTGAAACAGACTAATACCTTTAAAATAGCTCCCATTCGGGAAATCATTTTGCAGTTTATGGCGTCGATCAGAGAATTTACAAATCAGATGGAGGACGATGAAAGAATGGAGATCACTGAACTGTTGGCACATTCACCTGAAAATATGAGGAATGCATATAAGATAAAAAACAGTGTAGAACCAATCAGCATTGAACTGATGAAAAAACTATTTAAAGCCATCGAAATGAAAGTCAGAGAAAATCACCCGGAATTAAAGAAAATTATTAACGAGTATGATGATGAAGCTGAAAATTACCGTAATGTTGAAGGGTATTACAAGAGGATCCAGTCAACCTGGCCTGGGATCAGCTATCCCTTCAAGAGTCGGGTAAGCGGGGCAGAAAATGTAGACATTTGGGTACGACTGGAAATCGATCATCATCTTTTTATCGGATACTGCACACCACTGAACGGTAAAGCCAGTGGTGAACAATTAACCGAGGAAGAACTGAAGAGAGAATGCGGCATGGATCCCGTCAATAAGGATGGTTGGTGGGGTTATTGGGAATATATTCCGGATTTTGACAAGAAAAACGATCCGAACTTTAAGTGGCCGAATGATGCGTATTTCGAGTTATTCCGAAAAGATGCTTTCGACGAATTCGTTGATCACTGTGCAAAAAAAGTCAGTGAATTCCTCAAGATCAACTAGGTCGTCAATGAAGGTATTTTGAGACATTGGTTTATTTTGATTTCTAAAAAACATTAAGGTGATCCAGCCGATACTTTCGACTGGATCACCTTATGTGTTCCTTTAAAATTCATATGATAAGACTTCAATAATCTTTTGATTGGAAATGAGTGCACTTATTTGACCGGGACGCCGTAGTAGTGGGTGTTGACCGAATCCTGGCACATTTGGAGGGAGATGGCTTCTTCGATGCCGCCGTGGACGAAGATATCGGCCAGGCTGACCCCGTTGTTATATTTAAGATAGAAGCTGTTGGTGGGATTGCTTTTCACATCAGTGATCTGATAAGTCCGGACTTTGCCGTTGAGGTCAGAGACGGAAACCAGGGAGCCGACTTTAATGTTGATCATGTAGTTGAAGACGCCGGAGCCATGGCCCAGGATCATCGTGGTCTTATTGTCGTAGTTGTTGAGCGGTACACCCCAGGTCACCAGCCAGCCTTTGTCCAGGTAGATCTGCAGCTCGGACCCATCCATGTAGTTGTGGCCATTCCAGGCAGGATCCAGATAAGGCCGCAGATCGGCGATCTTTTTATGGAG
>CAYYVR010000132.1:0-6921 GCA_964475185.1 uncultured Clostridium sp.
GGGCGACTTCTATATATTACCAACTCGTAAACTCATTGTCAACGACTTTTTTAAAACTTTTTCGCTTTTTTCAAAACTGAGTGTTTCAAAAGCCTCGCTTCCGTTTCTTTTCAGGAACTGGTTTACAGCGGGTAATAACTATATTACTACAACAGGCGCTAAAATCCAACTAAAGTTTGGGCTAAATTTGATTTTTATTTTCCCGTGGCTGGCCTTTATAATTCCCTGAATTCCCTACCCTTCGCTGTGAATTCTCCCCGAACCATCATCATACCTGCCGTCACTTTCAGAACCTGATCCCATCTGATCGAAAAGCGTTCATCGGAGTGTATTGGATTGTTAACGCTAAGTTCACTGCCAAAGATTCCCTCCTCCATTACAATAAGTATATGAAAATCATTATCAATGGAGGAACATCACATGGAAAGCATCGTCACTAAAACAGGAGACCAGGGCACCACCGGCACACTTGACGGGGAGCGCGTATCAAAAGGATCCTCACTGATCGATCTCAATGGTACCTTAGATGAACTCAACGCTTATTTAGGCGTGTGCACCTCATTATTAAAGCAGGCGCCCGACTTTACAGATAAAGAAGAGATCATTCAAACCGTGGAATGGATCCAGAATGGGTTGTATAACCTGGGGAGTGAAGTCTCATCCAACTTCACGATCATTCGATTCGAGGCACGACATGCGGATATCCTGGAGGAAAAACTGGATGCGATGACTGCCAAAATGCCGCCCCAGACAAAGTTCATCCTTTATTCGGGAACACTGGAAGCGACTCAGGTGCATTTTGCCAGATCCTTAGCCCGCAGAGCAGAACGGTCATTCGTCCGTCACCTCATCGAAGTCAATGAGACCCCATTCCCTCACTCCTACCAGTTCGTCAACCGGTTATCCGACTACCTGTTCACGCTGGCCCGGTTCCTGAACCAGGAACTTGGGGGAAACGAAGTCGTCACCATCATCTGGGAATGATCCCCTCATCAGGTGTTTCATCTGAAACCACCGAGATCTCCGGATCGATTCGATGGGACCGATCCCCCTTCATCACCACAGACAAGAGAATCCCCGGCAGTTCAGACGCTGCCGGGGATTCTCTTGTCTGTGATCAGGCTGTATGAAGAAAAGGGAATAAACTCAGATGTTTCAGATCAGCTCAGCGCATGGGCTGTGATCTGACTCAATGTCTGATCCATCGGCAGGACTCAAAGGATGATCATCCTTCGCTGCGCCTGATCCATCGGGCAGTTTTTTGCGCCATGACCAGAATGGTGTTCTCGTCTGAATGGTCTGCCAGGGCATCCATGGGGACCCACTGAGCGCCGTCGATCTCATCCGCAGCTGACAGCTGCGCGCCCGGTGGGGCCTGGATCAGGTACCGAAGATCATAGTGCAGATGGGCCGGTCCGTCTTTTCCTTCGGGGAAGTCCATGATACTGATATGGAAGATTTTTGGATCCAGCAGCTTCAGATCGGTGATATTAGTTTCCTCTGAGGATTCACGGAGTGCGCCCTGTTGGGGCGTTTCAAAGGGTTCGATGTGTCCGCCCGGCTGGATCCAGAGGTTCAGCCGGCGATGCCGGACCAGGACAGCCTGTGTCCGTGAATCATCAAGGATCCAGGCGCTGCAGGTGATGTGTCCGCCCTTTGCATCCCGGCTGAACAGGTGATCTGTAGAATGGATAAACTCCCGGAGGCGCAGGGGTCCCTCCTCTCCGGGAGATCGTTCAATATACTCGTCGATTTCCGCCAGCAGTTTCTCTTTGATTTTTCGGTTAAACTCCAATAGTTTCTCATCCATGGCGGTCTTTCCCTCCTGATCGAAAGCAGATCCTTTTCCTTCTTATATTCTATTCTAAATCCTGACAATAAAAAAAGACATCCAACTCAATGAATGTCTTTTTTTTATCTGGTGGTCGACCAGGGGTTCGAACCCTGGACCCCACGATTAAGAGTCGCGTGCTCTGCCAGCTGAGCTAGTCGACCAGATGAACCGGCGTCAACTTACTTTCCCACACAGCTTCCCATGCAGTATCATCAGCACCATAAGGCTTAACCATCGTGTTCGGGATGGGAACGGGTGTAGCCCTTACAGTCATAAACACCGGATATCAGTTTTACTGACAAAGATTATTATATGGTTTTATACCCCCTGTGTCAACAAAGAATTTCGATTTATTTATAAAAGTTTTTTCACAAGCTGGTTCATCCGGTTATGTTCAGCGCAGGCTGTCTTTCGCCCCTTTATGTAAACATTTAAATAATTCGGAGATCCCCGGTCCAACTGTAAAATCCCTGTCATCTTCTTGTGTTAAAATTAGGTATAGAACGAAATAAGGAGGGCATCTTATTGGAAAATGAGTTTCAGTTCTATTTGCCTACCAGAATAATCCAGGGACCCAACTGCCTGATCAGACACAGCCACCATATGAAACGGCTGGGAAGAAAGGCCCTGATCGTGACAGGGATCAACTCCAGTAAACTGAACGGATCGCTGGATGATGTCATCACCGCATTGGAAAATGAAAGCATTCGCTATAAAATATTTGATCAGATCGACGACAATCCAACCATTGAAATCATCCAGCAGGCCTTCGACGAAAACGAACGGGAAGGGATCTCTTTCATCATCGGCCTGGGCAAAGGGTCCCCCATCGATGCCGCCAAGGCCATCGGCGTTCTCTTTCGCAACCGCGGGATCACTGCCCGGGAAGCGTTCAATATGAAAAACCTTCGCTCCATCCCCATCGTGGCCGTACCGACCACCGCCGGGACCGGCAGTGAAGTCACCCCCTATTCCATTATTGCCGATCAGAATCTGCGGCTCAAAAAAGACTTCGGACAGGAAAGCTTTCCGAAACTGGCTTACCTGGATGCACGCTACATATACACAGCCGATTTCACCAGTATCCTGCACAACGCCTTCGATGCGTTCAGCCATCTGGTCGAAGGATATCTGAATATCAATGCCACGTTGATGACCGACATCCTGGCTGAAAAAGGCCTTGCAATGTTCGCTGCCCTGAAGCAGTCTTTCCTGGACAAGTATCTTTCGCCGGATCAGATCGATCGTCTGCTCACGGCTTCCGCCCTGGGCGGCATGGTCATCTCCCAGACCGGGACCAGCCTGCCCCATGCACTGGGTTATGTCCTGACCTATGAAAAAGGGATCCCGCACGGGTTCGCCACTGCCGCCATTTATAAGGGCTATCTGACCCATTACAACGACAGCGCCAAGCTCCAGCGGATGCTGGATATTCTGGGTTTTGCCTCCACCGAAGATATGATGGAGTACATCGACCGCATCGTTGACTACGACCTGAAACTGAATGAAGATGAGATCCGCCACTATACCCGCAACATGCTGAACAATCAGGGCAAGCTGAAAAATCATCCCGAACGGATCTCACGGACACAGATCGCTGAAATGTACCAGAAAGCGGTCAAGTGACACAGCAAGGAGGCGCTTTATGTGCGGCAGATTCCGGGTCGAGATTTCCCCCAAGGATATCATCGGCTTTTACAAATTGATCGAAGAAGTCGATCGTCGCTATAAGCAATACGAAACCTGGTTCCAGTCTCCCCGGGACCTCTATCCTGGCAGTGAAGCCGCGATCCTGACCCCGGAGGGGATCAGGCGTCAGACCTGGGGATTCCCCCTGGATAAGAAGCTCGTCTTCAACGGCCGGTCCGAATCCATCAGCGAAAAACGGATGTTTGCTCCCCTGATCCGGGAACACCGCTGCATTATCCCCGCTTCTGCATTTAACGAGTGGAACAGCAAGCGCAAATTCACCATTTCGACCTTCGAACCCTACTTTTTCATGGCCGGTCTGTACCGGCCCGGACAGGCTCCCGATGGCAGCGACAGCCGCTTTGTCATTCTCACCACCGATGCAGACCGTGACATGCAGAAGATCCATGCCCGCATGCCGGTGATATTGGATCCGAACCGGCTCCTGGATTACCTGGATCCGGCTTCCCCCTATCAGACGGTGGCTGAACAGCTCCGGCCCTGGGATCGGGGTCTGTCCATCGAACTGAGCCAGGGCGAACAGATCTCTCTGCTGGATTAAGGCAGGCACCATCCCTTTATCTTTTACCTGCCGATCCACCCATCAGATCCACCCATCACATTCAGAAAACCGGAACGCCGCTGGACGTTCCGGTTTTTTTATATGGCATGGGATCCGCCGATCCGACTGCCGATTTTCTGCAGGCCGGGATCAATGGCCTTAACTGTTCAGCACACGGGAATCCAGATATTCGTCGTAGGTCCCGCTGAAGTCGGTCATTCCATTTTCCCCGCCCAGTTCGATGATCCGGTTGGCGATGGTCTGAACGAACTGATGGTCATAGCAGGAGAACAGCACGACGCCTTTGAAATTGATCAGACCGTCATTGACGGCCGTGATGGATTCCAGATCCAGATGATTGGTCGGCTGATCCAAAATAAGCAGGTTTGCAGAGGAGAGCATCATCCGTGACAGCATGCAGCGGACCTTTTCTCCTCCCGAGAGGACTTTGGCCTGCTTGAGTGCCTCATCTCCGGAGAAGAGCATCCGGCCGAGGAACCCGCGGATATAGGTTTCAGTCTGGTCCTGGGAGTACTGGCGCATCCAGTCCACCAGAGTCAGTTCACTGTTCTGGAAATATTCGCTGTTGTCCTTGGGGAAGTAGGCATGGGTGATGGTGACCCCAAAGCGGAAATCGCCTTCATCGGGTTCCATCTCTCCGGCCAGGATCTTGAACAGCGTCGTGATGGCAACGTCAGAACCGGTGAATGCGACTTTTTCGCCGGGCAGGATGGTCAGGTTGACTTTATCCAGAACCTTTTCGCCTTCGATGGTCTTGGACAGATCCGTGATATAGAGAATGTCGTTGCCCGGTTCCCGCTCGGGCTTAAAGCCTACGAAGGGATAGCGCCGGGATGAGCTGGGGATGTCACTGAGGCTGATTTTATCCAGGAGCTTTTTACGTGAAGTCGCCTGCTTGGATTTACTGGCATTGGCGCTGAAGCGGGCAATGAAGTTCTGAAGATCTTTGATCTTGTCTTCCTTCTTCTTGTTCTGATCCTTCAGCAGCTGCTGGACGAGCTGGCTTGATTCGTACCAGAAGTCATAGTTCCCCATGTAGATCTTGATTTTCCCGAAATCAACATCACAGATGTGGGTACAGACCATATTGAGGAAATGCCGGTCATGGGAGACCACGATGACGGTGCCCTCAAAATCTGCCAGGAAATTCTCCAGCCAGGTGATGGCACGGACATCCAGGTTGTTGGTGGGCTCATCCAGGATCAGGATGCCCGGCTTGCCGAAGAGTGCCTGGGCAAGGAGGACCTTGACCTTCACATCGTCTTCCAGTTCACTCAGTAATTTATCGTGAAGGGCGGTCTCGATGCCCAGTCCCTGCAGCAGTGCCGATGCCTCAGCTTCCGCTTCCCAGCCATTCATCTCGGCAAATTCTGATTCCAGGATGGCGGCCCGCATTCCGTCTGCATCGGAAAAATCCGGTTTGGCATAGAGCTCATCTTTTTCCATCATGATGGCATAGAGTTTTTCATTGCCGCGGACCACCGTTTCCAGCACACGGTTCTCATCGAATTCATGGTGATCCTGTTTCAGCACCGACATCCGCATGCCTGATCCAATGCTCACTCCGCCGGTATTGGGTTCCAGTTCGCCGGACAGGATCTTCAGGAACGTAGATTTCCCGGCACCGTTGGCACCGATGACTCCATAGCAGTTGCCCGGGGTGAACTTCAGATTGACATCATCAAAGAGCTTGCGCCCTCCGTATCTTAAAGAGACATTATTTACTGTAATCATTTTTATTAAATCTTCCTTTTTCACTTAGTCACACAATCTCAAATTATAACACAGATTCCGGTGAAGTCACCCCAAACTCTGATTTTCTTCGGATTCTCTTCGGGTTCCTTTCCTTCGGATCCCTGCCCTTCGGTTCCGCTGTCCTACGGATCCGCTGCCCTGTTCTCTGAACTCCACCGGGCAGTGGCTGATCTGCACATCGGTGGATGAATCAGTATGGATCCCGCTTCGGGTGCTTTAGACGCACAGCTTCTGTTCGCCGCAGGGGACCTTGCCTTGTCGGGCACAGCGTGCGGCGGAATAAAAAAGTTTCGGCCCGCCGGGTCGAAACTTTTTTGCTTATTTACGATCTTCGAAAAAATATCCTCTGACCCGGTCCACTTCTGCCTCGAGATCTTCCAGTGTCCCGTTGTTGTCGACTTTCAGTTCGCATTTTCTGATGATGTCCCGGACATCCTTCTCCGTGTTGTGGGAGGGATCCGATTTCGCCGCGATCTCTTCTCCGTCTCTGCTGATCAGCCGCTCCATGCATTTGGCCGCGTCGACTTCCAGGCCGATGGCCAAAAACCCTCTGGAGGTCCAGTAATCGAAATCCTTCCAGGTCCGTCCGCCGACGATCATGGGAATGACCTGTGAATCCGTCAGGATCTTCTGAAAATGAGCGTTCAGATCCTCCCGGTAAGTCTCCCGGGTCAGGTGCACTTCATCCAGATTTTCTTCCAGCATTTTCGCCAGGGCAAAATGGTTGAGGATATCCATGTCGATTTCCCGCAGTTTATCTGCAGCCAGTTGCATGAACGTCCGCTCATTGCCGAACCACTCCGGATCCACCAGCGTCACCTTCTTGATCAGGCGGATGATGTCACCGAGTCCGTATTTTTTGAATCGCGGGTCTTTGCTGATGATCCCGTCTGCCAGGGTGTCTTTGCCTGACCCCATTTCTCCGAAAATGATGATGCCGTTATATGTCATTTGATTTCCTCCATCTTAATTATCAGGGATAAATATCACTTTTCCAATAAATCATTATAGCACAGCCAGTGATCCGCCTGACGTTCACCCGAGGGCCCATTTTTCACCC
>CAYYVR010000133.1:0-6920 GCA_964475185.1 uncultured Clostridium sp.
ACAGGGACTGAACGTTTTGTTCAGTCCCTGAATCCATTGAGATGGGATTTCTTTGCAATTGTTTATCGGCAGTTTCCCCTGAATGGGCAGTCAGCCATCATCGGACCCCTGTTACAGCTGATATTGCTCTTTGACCAGCTCATACAGTCCGGCGGCTTTCAGCGCGCTGACCGGGGCGGCAAAGGTCGCTGTGGCGGTGCCGGGGTAGCGTCCGATCTCCAGACCGCCGGCGATGGTCAGACGGTTTTTGATTTCCTCGGAGGAAATGGCCAGGACCTGACTGGCTCTGGCGATGGCGCTGTCAACGGCCAGATTTAAATTGGCGCCGGTACCGATAAAGGAGATCGGGGCCGTTTCCTCAATGGGCGTGTTCCATCGCGTGCTGAGCAGGGCGGCTGCTTTTTGTTCCTCCTGGGTGAGAGGTTTGGCCAGATGAGGCAGATCTTCCGCCAGGGGCAGCAGGATCGGACCGGGGACAGAGATCCCCTTGAGGACGTTGACCTGCATGACGATGACCCCGGCGACGTCGGCAGTGTGTCCGGCGATCTCGCCATCCCCCTGCATGGCATGCATATCGCCCACATAGACACCGCCGCCTTCCATCCGCACCGGGGCAATGAGGATCGCTCCGGCCCGCACCCGGTTGATGTCCATATGCCCGTCGGTGAGCAGATCGATGCCTTCCGCCGTGATGCCATATTCATGGGGCGCATCGATGAGGAACTGGCCGAAATCTCCGGCATTGTGGCTGTCCGGCGTATCCACGGCCGGGCAGGTGCCCAGCTGCCCCACAAAGGGCCGCATCCGCGTGGCAATGCCGGGAAGATCACTGGGCGCCAGTGTCGTCACCGGATTCTGAATGGAATGCTCGGGCAGGGAGGCATACTGTTCCGCCACCGGTGCGATGCGATCCACTTCTTCTTTTTTCAGCGTCAGCGCCACGGTCTTTTTGTCATCAAAGCCAATGGTATAGCCGTTGGCAAAGATGAAGGGGGCCACGGTGGCGCCGCAGGCGTCGCATTTGATGGCATCCTTGCCGATGCCTTCGATGTGGGTGGCCGGCCAGACCTTACCGCAGTTCTGGCACTTGGCTGCCACGAAGGGGTCGCCCACACAGAAGCTGGCCTGGGCGATGTCCACGCCCGAGGACGTGACTTTACTGGTCACATCGATGGACAGGATGCGGATCACGATGCTGTCTCCTTTGGCAGCGCCTTCCACCGCCACGGGCTGGGTGACCTCGTGCCCGCCCCGGATCGCCGGTGTGATCATGGGACCCCAGCATCCGGGCGCCGTATTGGCGATGATGTAGCCGCCATCCCGAACCGGTCCCAGCATGGTTGCACTGGGTCCCAGGATTCCGTTGGTATACGTGTTGACCAGAATCGTATTGATTGCCATGTTTCATCCTCCTATGGGTTGTAATTGAAGTTCACTATGACAGTGCAGTGGTTGGCTGAAGCAGCAGCGATCGAAGGTTTCAATGGATTACAGCCGGAGAGGATCACAGATGGGGTGCAGGGCAGGTCTGTCGTATTGAGCAATGGGGATCTGATGCGCGGGATTCGTCTGCCGGATCTTCTTCTTCTTTTTCTACTTCATCTCTTTTCTTCATCTTTTTTCTTCATCTTCAATTCGATCCTCATGGATCAATGGTGAAATAGCCGGGGGTCTTCTGCCGGATGGTGAGGCTGGCTTCATCGATGACTTCTCCGGTGGTGATGTGCTCAACGGTCAGGCGGATCTGGAAGGAGGGGTCCGGAAAGAGCGACTCCGGATCCAGCGTCCAGTAAACTTTATGGAGATTGGTCCGGACATCTGACCCCAGCGGATGGATCCGGCCGCTGCCGGTGCCGTCCCAGCGGATAAACCTCCCTTTGGGCGTCACCCAGTGATACTGATAGTCACTGTTCTTGAGATCCCGGGTGTATATGGCAGTGAGGGGGATCCCCGGATTGGCAGACATCGCCAGCGTATACGCCCGTATTTCAGGGTGGATGGACAGGGACGGAGCGGGCTTTTCACAGGCTGTCGGCAAAAGGGCGAAAAAAAGCAGCGAGAGGGTCGTCATGATGAACTTGAAACGCGGCTTGGCTCTTTGCAGCATCGAACATCACTCCTTGTTGAGTTTAGTATAGCACTTCGAACCGGCGTGAAAAAGGCAGGAAGAATACGATCCCTGCCTGCACTCAATCCTGTCATGTTTGTGAGCCTCCATGCCTTGTGATCGAATTGAAAGTCCATTCATCCTGACGCCGAAGGCGGCGCTGCACCGCCTTTGCCAATGAAAGATCCTTTCATCCCTGACCAGATGGCTCAGCCTATCATCAGCTGATGTCCACTGAATACCCGGATCTGATCCTCCACGGCAAAAACCCTGCAGCGGTTGAAGACAACTGCAGGGTTTTTGGATCAGGCCCTTCGTGGGGATATTGTAAAATGGATTCAATCAGGGGGCGCATCGGTCCGGATGAACCCTTTTTTGAAGAGGAGGATTCTTATGACTATTCCAGAGATGGCCCGGTATTTCCGGATCAGCTCAGCCGATTCACCGTCGAAGCCAGCCGTTTGCCCACAAGCGATGCGCTCAGACACCAGAGAAGATCGGCCGGAAGAAAGATCAGCACGCCGGTTTGCAAAAGGATCAGAAACGGTGTGCCGGCGCCCATGTATAGGTTCCGGATGACATACAGCCAGAGCAGACCAGCGGTATAAATGAATGCCAGCCCCAGCAAAGCGCCCAGAAAAAGCGGGAAGATCCGCCGCCGCCGAGACGTTTGGGCGAAAACACCGGCAATGAAAGCAGCCGGGATCATGCCCAGCAGATAGCCGAAGGTGGGATGGAGCACATACTGAGGGCCGCCGCCGGACGTGAATACCGGGAGACCTGCAAGGCCGAGTAACAGATAGAGCAGAACGGCATAACTTCCCCGGCGGGCGCCCAGAAGGATCCCCGCAAGGAGTACGAAAACAGTCTGCAGACTGGCCGGGACCAGTCCGATGGGGACCCGGATGAAGGCTCCGATGGCGATGAAGGCCGTGAAAAGCGGAATGAGAACGGCGTCCCGGGTGGATAGTTTGGATGATCTTGAATAGTCCATGGCAGCTCCTGTAAAATAAAAATTTGCAAGTATTGACATTTGCGAGTATTGATCATCGATGGCTGACCTGATCAGACAGGTCGGTTACGTTTCGTTTGGGGTTCGGTCAGAGGAGATCCTCAGGCGATACTCGCCGTAGGGAAAGGCGCGGAGGCCCTCTGGCGTGGCCAGGACCAAATGGCCATGCTCGTCGGTTCCGGTGAGGATCCCGCGGATCGAACGATCGGATGCCTGCAGGGTGACTTCCTCGCCCTTCAGATACAGACGGCGGTTAAATTCCTCAAGGATCTCATCCACCCATCGCTGATATTCTGCCCGGTTCCGGGACGGCATCAGTCCGGCGATGGTTTCATCCATCTTCACCAACAGTCTTGCCGCCAACTCATTGGGGTCGATGAAGCGTCTGGCGACTCGCTTCAGGGACGTGGCCACGCCTTCCAGTTCAGGTGGAAAGGATTCATTGTTGACGTTGATGCCCACGCCCAGCACCAGATATTTCATCCGTCCGGTTTCCAGTTCCAGTTCCCCTTCGGTGAGGATCCCGCAGACTTTGCGGTGATCCAGGCAGATGTCATTGACCCATTTGATGTCAGGGGAAAAACCCAGTTCTTCCAGGACCCTGGCAACGGCAACGGCTGCTCCGATGGTGACGAATTCCGGCAGGGGCGTGGTCTCGCCTTTATACAGGATGCTGAAATAGATCCCTTCATGGGCCGGGGAGTGGAAGGATCTTCCCTGGCGGCCCCGGCCCCGGCTCTGATGGCTGGTCATCACCACAGTACCGGATGACAGTTCATTCTGGTGTTCCTTGATCCAGTCATTGGTGCCGGGCAGGGAATCAAAGACCTTCAGCCGATCCTCTTTCAATGGTCCCAACCGAAGGATCTCCGACCGATTCAGCTGATCCGTGGTCTCATCCAGCCGGTACCCCCGGTTGGTCACCGAGGTGATCGAATACCCCTGGGTCTGAAGCGCTTTGATGTATTTCCAGATCGTATTGCGGGAAACGCCCAATTCGTCCGCCAGCATCTGGCCGGAAAGGAAGTCCCCTGAAGTTCTCAATAGTTGTAACACTGTTTCTTTGCTCATTTTTATCACCTTTTAAAATCATAGAGATCCATCCCGTCATTGTCAACTGAAAATTACATTTTGGGTGACAATGGGAGACAATGAGTCCTTTTTCCCGGTAAACACAGGTTACCGGCTAAAAGACCCGGGTATTCGCCAAAAGGAGCCCAGGCCCAGGGGGACCAAGGGGACTTTATGGCAGAGAAATTGGAGAGAAAATGCTTGTTTCCCTATTATGGGCAAAGATTTGATATAATTTAATTGTCATAATTGTTGCAGATCATCATAAGATCATGCCAAAGAGCAATCTCGATCACGCCAGGAGAATACACTCCGCATGCCGCAGTTCCCTCTGGAGCCCCTGCGGCACAAAAGGAATTCAGAGATGCATCAATGAAAGGAGACCGCCATGGGAGAGAATAAATTAAAACAGAACCGACCTGCGAAAACGGACTGGAGAACCAGTCTGCCGCTGCTGACAGGGTTTGTCCTTTTGACCGCCGCCGGATTTTTTCTGCTCCGGGCCCTAGGCCCCCAGACGCTCCCAGCCCTCGTCCTGTCCGTGGGGTTCGCGCTGCTCTGGCTCATCCTTGATGTGCTGAGTGTTCGGAAAAATCAGTGGCTGCCGCTTTTGATCACCATGCTCTACTGGCTGGCCGCATCGCTGGTCCGGTTATTCACCACCGATGACGGGTCCGGTGCAAGGGAAGTATCGGGGGGCATCGAAGCGTTCACTGACTTTGCATCCACCCCGCTGAGCGGGCTGAATCAGCTTCAGCCTGAGCTGGGTCTCCTGGGGATGGCCGGGCTGACACTGGCATCACTCATCGCGCTGATCATGATCTTGGACCGGCACAAGCCGAACACCTCATTGCGAGGGGACAGCTCCGGCGGGGACTCCACGGACTGGTTTTAAGCCTGATTCTCCGCCATTGACTTGATCCCCGGATCTCAGGCTCAGTCTGATGTAATGCCATCAAAAAAACCGCAGCCCATAAGCAAGTTAAAAACAAACCCGGAGGAATCCGGGCGAAATCCGGGGGGAATCGAGGAGGAATCCAGAAGAAATTCGGGCACAGAGCCTTAAGTGATCATCAGGAACGAGAGGGAAGAGACCATACGAAAGAAATGTACATATAAAAAACAGATTTAATGAAAATCGTGAAAGGAAGGCAACATGGAAAAATTACACGGATATGCCGGAAAGATGCTGTTCATCAATCTTTCCAGCGGGACAATCGAGGAAAAGGAACTGACCCGGGAAATGACGGAGTTGTTTCTGGGCGGTTATGGCATCGGTGCCAGAGTATCATATGATATGATGCCGGCCGGCTGTGACGCATTCGGGGAAGACAGTGTCATTGGCTTTACCGTTGGGCCATGCACCGGGACCGGTGCCGTCATGTCCGGGCGGTGGACAGCCGTCCATAAATCCCCGGTGACGGGCGGATGGAACGACTCCAACTGCGGCGGGTTTTTCGGACCGGAATTGAAAAAAGCCGGTTATGATGCCGTCTTCATCAACGGCATTGCCAAAGATCCTGTCTACATCTGGATCAAAGACGGCAAAGCCGAGATCCGGGATGCGTCTCATCTTTGGGGAAAATCCATCAAAGAGACCGAAGCGGCCCTGCGCGAAGAACTGGGCGAACCGAAGATGCAGTCCGCCGCCATTGGCCGGGCCGGGGAGAATCTGTCACATATGGCCACCATCATGAACGACGAACACCGTGCCGCAGGCCGGGCCGGCGCAGGCAGTGTCATGGGATCAAAGAACCTCAAGGCCGTCGTGGTCAAAGGGTCTGCCACCTATGATGTGGCCATGCCCGAGGAATTCAAGGCCCTGAATAAGAAAATGGCGACATATCTCGGAAACCCGCCCGATACCAGAGCAGGAAAATCCCTGCGGGCCTTCAAGCAGTACGGCACCACCAACGGCAATACCTCAAACATCCTGTCCGGCGAAGCACCGGTGAAAAACTGGAGCGGGTCAGGGATCCATGACATCGGCGAAGAAAATGCCGAGAAGCTGGGCGGTCCGTATTTTGACAAGAATTACAACGTCCAATCCTATGGCTGTGCCAACTGTGCCATCCGCTGCGGAGCCCACTATGAAGTCAAAGACGGAAAGTACTATTCCGGCAAGACCGACCGGCCCGAATATGAAACGCTGGCCGCCTATGGTGAAAACTGTCTTCTCACAGACATCGAAGCCATCATCCGGCTCAATGAAATGAGCAACGAAGGCGGCATCGATACGATCTCCTCCGGGTCGACCCTGGCCTGGGCCATGGAGGCCTACGACAACGGTGTCCTCACCAAAGAGGATCTGGATGGCGTGGAACTGACCTGGGGCAATGGGGAAGCCATGATCACCCTCTTGGACAAAATGATCCGGGGCGAAGGCGTCGGCAGAAAACTGATGAACGGTCAGCGGTATGCCATCAAAGCCTTCGGCCGCGGCGAAGCATTCGAAACCACCGCCGGCGGCATCGAGCCGGGACTGCATGACAGCCGCCGCTCCAAGGGATATAACCGCATCTACCAGTTCGATCCGACCCCCGGACGCCATATGAAAGGCGGAGATGCCTGGTCGCCCCTGGATGCACCGGACCGTCCGAAAAAAGATGTTCAGATGATGACGGCAGTGGAAGTTCTCAATGCCGCCGGATTCTGTGCATTCTCCGAACGCGGCTTCAATGAGCATACGGTGAGTGATTTCATCACCTATACCACCGGCCGGACCTTCGA
>CAYYVR010000134.1:0-6893 GCA_964475185.1 uncultured Clostridium sp.
TCCGAAGTCAGTGACAGCGTTTCAGGGTCCTTGTCCCATTTTTCGATCCAGCGGACGTGGCGGAAAGAAAGCTGATCCAGCCGGATCTCGACACCGTATTCGTTCTTCAGACGGTATTCGAGGACTTCAAACTGGAGGACGCCCACGACCCCGGCGATGATCTCTTCCATCCCGGCATAATCCTCCCGGTACACCTGGATGGCGCCTTCCTGGGCCACCTGGGTGATGCCTTTGACAAACTGCTTGCGCCGCATCGTATCGACGGGGCGGATCCGCGCATAATGTTCCGGGGCGAAGGACGGGATGGGATCGAATCTGAATTTATCACTCGGGGGGCACAGGGTATCGCCAATGGAGAAGATGCCCGGGTCAAACACGCCGATGATATCGCCGGCGTAAGCCTCCTCGATGATCTCCCGGTCCTGGGCCAGGAACTGCTGCGGCTGGGTGAGCTTGATCTTGCCTTTGCCTTCCATATGGAAGACTTCCATCCCCCGCTCAAACTTTCCTGACACGATGCGCATAAAGGCGATCCGATCCCGGTGAGCCGGATTCATGTTAGCCTGGATCTTGAATACAAAGGCAGAAAAGAAGGGATCAAAGGGGCTGATCTCACCCCGGTCGGAATTTCGCTTCAAAGGAGAACGGGTCAGTGCCAGAAAATGTTCCAGGAAGGGCTCCACCCCGAAATTCGTCAGCGCAGATCCAAAGAACACCGGAGACAGTTCGCCCCTGGCGATGGCTTCCTGATTGAAATCGTCGCCGGCAATATCCATGAGTTCGATGTCTTCCTGAAGTTTGCCGTACTGGTGGGCGTCGATGTGGGATACCTGTTCGGCATCCTTGAGGTCGACGACTTCGGTCTGCGCTTCCTTTGAACCGTGCTTCCCGCCCGAAAACAGCAAAACCCGTTCGTTGTCGCGCTCGTAGACACCTGAAAACTCCTTGCCCGAACCCAGCGGCCAGTTCATCGGGTAGGTGCGGATGCCCAGGACATCCTCGATCTCCTGCATCAGTTCAAAGGGATCCCGCGCTTCACGGTCCATTTTATTCACAAAGGTGAACACCGGAATGCCGCGCAGGGAACAGACCTGGAACAGCTTTTTCGTCTGTTCCTCCACACCCTTGGCCGCATCGATGACCATGACGGCGGAATCTGCGGCCATCAGTGTCCGATAGGTATCTTCCGAAAAATCCTGGTGACCGGGTGTATCCAGGATGTTGATGCAAAATCCGTCATAATTGAACTGCATCACCGACGAGGTGACTGAGATGCCTCGCTGCTTTTCGATCTCCATCCAGTCACTGGTGGCATGGCGGGCTGCTTTGCGGGCTTTGACCGAACCGGCTTCCCGAATGGCGCCTCCGTAAAGCAGGAGTTTTTCAGTCAGTGTGGTCTTACCGGCATCCGGATGCGATATGATGGCAAAGGTGCGCCTTTTTTCAATGTTTTTTCTGATATCTTCCATGGGAAACCTCCCGATTTCAATTCACTTGCAAAAAATCAAACATTTTCAGTATATACGATATCAACGTTAAAAAAAAGTGAATTTCTTAAATACTGTGCGAATGGCCTTGCTGTATGGCCTGGGGATCTTCCGACGGCACGATTCTATGAAAAATAATAACATTCCTTGACCGGGCCTCGCCGCCTGATCCCATCATGTATAATATAGGGAAGATAACTGGATAGATTCTAATTATCAAATATCCCCAAAAGGAGTGACGAACATGCTGAAACATTCTGCCAAACTGACCTCTGCAGTCCTGATCGCGGGATTCCTGTTTGCAGGCTGTGCCGCCGGCACAGGCAATGACACGACAACGACTGCCGGTGAGACCACAACGACTGCCAGTGAGACCACGACA
The DNA here is from genome assembly GCA_964475185.1 of uncultured Clostridium sp. Taxonomy (GTDB): domain Bacteria; phylum Bacillota; class Clostridia; order Clostridiales; family Clostridiaceae; genus JG1575. The sequence goes on from CAYYVR010000134.1 coordinate 1,870, forward strand.
ACTGCCAGTGAGACCACCGCCACTTCTGAGCCCGCTGCCACCGCAGGAGAGATCGAACTGACCCTGGAGGAACTGAGTCAATACGACGGAAAAGACGGTAATCCGGCTTATGTGGCAGTGGACGGGGTGATCTACGACGTGACCGACTCAGCTGCCTGGAAAGAGGGCGGACATAATGGCTTCGAAGCCGGAAAAGATCTGACGGAAGAAATCAAAAATGTATCCCCCCATGGCGTTTCGATGCTTGAACGAGTGCCCGCCATCGGCCGGATCGTGGAGTAGGTGGATTGATGGATTTTCGCCTGCTAGGCAACGTGAATCTGATCCTTCTGGGTCTTCTGGTGTTGCCCTATCTGTTGAATTTTCTCAACCGGACCGTGTTCAAAACGAAAAGTCCGGCCTATCGAAAACTGCTCAAAGCGCTTCGGGGGATCCACAAGCCCCTGGGAGTCCTGTTTCTCATCACCGGTCTGATCCACGGCTATATGGCCATGGGCGGGTTGCGGCTGCACACAGGGACGGTTCTCTACGTTGCGATCATCGTCCAGGTCCTGCTCGGCGGGGCGTTTTACAAAAAAAAGAAAAAGGGCCTGTTTAAAGCCCATCGCCTTCTGGCCATGCTCATCGTGCTGTTGTTCCTGGTCCACTGGCTGGCTCCGGGAGCCCTCTATCGGCTGATGGGATGATCCTGGATCTATAACTGGATCTTTAAACAGAACCCCTCCATCACGAATACAATCGGCAATGCAGCAGAGATCGACTCTGCTGCATTGCTTTCTTAAGGAGGAGAAGTCTATAAGTCAGGCTTTATTTCAGCCTCATCACCATAAATGTCTTTTTCAAAGTCATAGAATTCATCTTCCGGTGATGGGACCGGATCTTCCAGCGGTTTATCTTCCAGTTCTCTGGCTTTGACCAGATCCGGAATGGGGTCATTAAGAGGGTGGATCTCCGGTTTGATCACCTCTGTGGGAAGATGCTCGACTTCGTAGCCTGATCCCAAAGGAAGATGCTCGGCTCGCGGTTTGCGATCCTCTTTGATCTCCGGAGCGGGATCAAAGTCGGATTTTTTCTCCATTGGCTTGTCATCCGAAATATCCTGTTTGATTTCTTTATCGTGGTCTGAACAATTCTGATCCATGGACGACCTCCTTCCCGACGGTGCAGCCCGTCATTTATCTTAGGTTCATCGTATCACAAGAACCTGGCATGGATACTGATAGATTGTAAAGGATATTTTAATTTTACAGACATTGGGCCCGTTCACTTGGTCTCTGAAACAAAAACCGATGGCGCGGCGGATTTTTAATCATCGCTTAATCCCTGTTACTCAAAATAAAGGCAATGATCAGACGATGGGGAGGCAGTCATGGTCAGTCATCAGGTCGCCCTCTGATTGACATAAAAATCAGAGCATCGGTTCGCCAGAGGTAAAATAGAGGAGGAAGATCGAGGGTTTCAGCTTGGACGGCCTTGAAATGTAGACAGTATTTGAATTTTTCAATGCCTTGATTGTAAGTGAGGAATGATTATACTAAGATGAAACTAATGGAATCATCATTTTTGGAAAGTGCGGTGATGAATTATAGATGCTGAAAAAAACTAAACTGTCAATGCTGATCCTGGTACTGTTTGCAGCCCTCATTCTGGCGCTGGTCCCTTCCCGGGAAGCCTCGGCGGCCAGCTTCACCATCACCCGGTATGATGCGCTGTACGAAGTGCAGCCCAACGGGGATGTCAGGGTCACCGAAGATCTCGAATATGATTTTTCGGGATCCTTCAACGGAGTCTTCCGGGATGTAGACACCCGGCTTGGGACGGATATCCCCGACACACCGGAAAATCAGGTCGGGATCGACTTTATCAGCGTGGCCGTCGTTGAAAACGGGGTCGAGCGGCCCCTCTACATGACGGATGAAGGCGCCGGGGAGGACGGACTGTTCGAATTCTATCAGGGGGACGCCTATAAGGTCTATCGCTTCAAGGTCTTCGAAAGTTCCAATAACGAGAAAAAAGTATTTCGCTATCAGTACACTCTGACCAATGTGGTGACAAAATTCAATGACATTGCCACCCTCAACTGGAAGATGATCGATGCCAACTGGCAGGTCCCGCTGGAGAATGTGAAGATCACCATCAAGATCCCGCCGGGAGCAGAACAGTCTGATCTGAGGATCTTCACCCATGGAGATCTGACCGGTTTCAATGAGATCCTGGATGCCCAGACCTTCAATGTCCAGATCGAACTGGTCACGCCGGGAACAACGGTGGAAAACTTAGTGATCTTCCCCCTGGAACTGGTGCCCGATTCTCAGAAGATCATCCCGCGCACGGAGCTGGCTGATATCCTGGAGCGGGAAGCCCAGTTTGCGGAAGAAGCCAACCGCCAGCGGGAAGAGGCTCAGCGTCAGGTGGAAGAATATCAGAGACAGCTGGAAGAACAGCGCCAGGCAGAACTTGCCCGACAGGCCAAAGCCCGGCAGCTGAACCCGGTGATCGGTGTACTCAGTGCACTGGGCCTGGGCGGAGCCGGTCTGGTCGTCAGAAAGTTCGGACGGGAACGGAAACCGACCTTCGTCGGCGACTACTATCGGGAACTGCCTGAGGATTATACCCCGGCCGTCATGAGCTATCTTTTGGAGAATGGAACTATCCAGTCCAGGGACATCATGGCCACCTTAATGGATCTTGCCAGAAAGGACATCATTGCCATCGAACCCTATGAGTCTGAAAAATGGTCGCTTTTCGGAGGCAAAACGGAAACCGATTATCGTCTGGTCACCAAATCCCCCTCCAATGCCCAGCTCAATGCACTGACCGATCACGAACACTTCCTGTTCGACTGGTTCATCAATGATCTCGGCAATGGCAGCAGTCTGGCCATGGACGATCTGGAAGCACTGCTCAAACGGACCGCCAACGCGTATCAGTTCAACCGGGATTATGATCAGTTCAAGAGTTATGTTGCCGGAATGGGTGAAAGCCTGGGATTCCGGGAAGCCAATAAGACCAAAGGCAGCGGCGTGTTCGTTCTGCTGGGGATGGCCCTCATTGCCTTTGCCGCGTTTTCCGTTTTAGTCTACGGCAATCTCCTGGGGATCGCTCCCGGGCTGATCGGGCTGATCCTTCTGGGAACCACCGGAGCCATGGCAGTGAAACGGAAACTGACCCAGTACGGTGCGGATCAGACCGCCATGTGGAATGCATTCAAGCGGTTCCTGCAGACCTTCTCCAACATGGACAAGGCGGAGATCCCGGCACTGACCATCTGGAATCATTACCTGGTTTACGCAACTTCACTGGGCGTTGCCAAAGAGGTCATCGAGCAGCTTCCCAAAGTTTACACGATGCAGGAAATGAGAGATCCGACCTTCACGCGGACGTTCTATCCTGATTTCTATTTCGGCAGAGGGTTCACTCAAATGGACCGGACCCTGAATCAGGCCATGTCCACCGCCACACAGACCATCCGCAAAGCCGAAGCAGTGGCTGCGTCCAGGCGGTCATCCTCCACCGGACGCGGCGGCGGGTTCTCCGGCGGTTCATCCGGCGGCGGCGGAGGTGGCGGCGGCGGCGGGGCATTCTGATGGCCCGAAGCAGTTTTGACCAAAGCCTGCACGAGGAGGCGTTCCAATAGGACGATGATGCACATCAAACACTGACTATTGCATATACTGCCAATCAAACGAAAACAAAAAGGAGAAACAATATGCCACCTTTATTCTGGGTCCTGTTAGCGATCATTGCAGTTCTGGCCATTATTCTCGTTTCCATGTACAACGGGCTGGTCAGCCTGCGCAACACCGTACGCAATGCGTATGCACAGATGGATGTGCAGATGAAGAACCGAGCCGATCTGATCCCCGGACTGGTGGAGACCGTCAAGGGTGCAGCGGGTCATGAACGGGGAACACTGGAGGCTGTCATTTCTGCAAGATCTGCCGTAATGAATGCATCCACCCCCGATGAATCCATGGAAGCCAACAATCAGATGACGTCCGCACTGAATCGGATGATGCTCCTGGTGGAGAATTATCCCGAGCTGAAAGCCAACTCCAATTTCCAGCAGCTCATGTCTGAACTGAAGGATGCAGAGGAAAAGATCCGGTACTCCAGGCAGTTCTACAATGACACCGTGCAGAAGTACAACACCAAGATCGAAGTCTTCCCGTCCAACATCATTGCCAACATGTTCGGCTTCCGTCAGGAACGGTTCTTTGAGATCACCGAATCAGAGCGCCAGGCGCCGCGGGTCGATTTCTCCGGAACCTACGATGCCAACTTTAACAAAAACGATGCCTATGCTCAGAAAGCACCCGGTCAGGGAGGGTCATTGGATCCTCAGAATCTGGATGATCTGAAAAACGGCCGCAGCCAGTAAGTCCATCAAAACCCGACGGACTGATTGGCCGAATATCAAAGGAACCGCACAGACTACTCCATTTTGAGTTGTCTGTGCGGTTCCTTTTGTACACTTCCTTCAGCTTCTGCCTGGGTTCCAATGACTGTCAGTCATTGGGAGAGCCGAATCGACCAGGCAATGTCTGAGGCGCAGGAACGCCGGGGGACCGCCATTTTTGTTTTTTCAGAAGACTGAATTCCTGTCAGCTGATGTCAAAACGATCGATCCTTCCTTCACCGTTGATGGAAATTGAACCTGCAAAGCACGATCTGTCATCAAGAACAAGGGGCGTGATCCGGAGATAGTATTCACTGATGCCCTCTTTGCTGAAACTTTCATCGATATCGACCCATTCAAGGTCGCCTTCACTGCCCGACTCAAGTTCGCCGGAAAAGTCATCGGTCAGAAAGTAGAACGTGATGACCTCAAAATCTCTGCCCTCCAGATAATTATGGACGAATCCCCTGAATTGCAGGTGTCCGACATCAAGATTCGTCTCCTCGGCAACCTCACGTCTGCATGCCGCTGCCAAATCTTCACCGGGTTCCTTCTTGCCGCCCACAACGGTATATTCGTTGCTGGACGGCGGCTTGCTCCTTCTGATCAGAAGGATCTTTCCGTC
>CAYYVR010000135.1:0-6883 GCA_964475185.1 uncultured Clostridium sp.
CAGTAAAAGTAATTTGTCGCCTGTAATGTCGATCAATTGATGCGTTTATCCTAGGGGGAGACCGTCCTTGTTTTATACGGAAGTGGTCTGTGTGCTATAATTTATTTGTGGAATTACTAATCAAATATGGAGGTTTCTTATGGCAAATGATATTAAACGCATCGGGATCATGACCGGAGGGGGCGACTGTCCCGGCCTGAACGCGGTGATCCGTGCGGTGACCCGCAAAGCGATCATCGAAAACCACTGGGAGGTGGTGGGGATCCGGAATGGATATAACGGATTGTACTACGGCAATTTTGTCGATCTGGATCTGTTCAACACTTCCGGGATCCTGCAGGAGGGCGGTACGATCCTGTTTTCGTCCAATAAGGACAATCTGTTCAAGTATCAGGTGGAGGAAAACGGGCAGACGGTGATCAAGGATGTGTCCGATGTGGCGGTGGAAAATCTGAAAAATGCCGGCATCGATGTTCTGTTTGTCGTCGGCGGCGACGGAACGCTGACCTCTGCCCGGGATTTTGCCCGCAAGGGGATCAGGGTCATCGGGATCCCAAAGACCATTGACAATGATCTGGCGTCAACGGACACGACCTTCGGATTCTCAACAGCGGTGGATGTTGCCACGGAAGCGCTGGATCGTCTCCACACAACGGCTGCGTCCCATCACCGGATCATGGTGCTGGAGGTCATGGGCCGCTATGCCGGCTGGATCGCACTCCATGCCGGGATCGCCGGCGGAGCCGATGCCATTCTGATCCCCGAGATCCCCTACGATATCAATTACGTGGCTTCCAAGATTATGCGCCGCAAGGAGATCGGCAAGAATTTCTCCGTCATCGTCGTGGCAGAAGGCGCCATGCCAAAGGACGGCGAAATGGTGGTTTCCTCCGTCGTGGCCGACTCACCGGACCCGATCCGCCTGGGCGGCATCGGCAACAAGGTGGCCATGGAACTGGAGGCGCTGTGCGGCAATGAATCCCGCGCCACCATCCTGGGCCATCTGCAGCGGGGCGGCAGCCCGTCCTCGGCAGACCGCATCCTGTCTTCGCGTTACGGCATCGCAGCGGTTGAACTGGCGGAAAAAGGCCTTTTCGGAAACATGGTGACACTCAAAGGCACAAAGATGAGCTATGATTCCCTGGAACACGTCATCGGCCAGGTGACGAAAAATGTCGAACCGGACAGCGAGATGGTCCGGGCTGCCAAATCACTGGGCATCGTTTTTGGCGATGAAGACGTCGATGTATACAGAGTTCTGGGCAGCCAGACATGGAACCAGCAGCTCTAAGCCCCCGGTTTTAAAAGGCCCCCTGCCCCGCGCAGGGGAAGAAGAGCATAAGACTCAGAGGATCGATTCTTCTGAGTCTTTGTGTTTTGCCGCGGCAGACCGCAGGGGCCGTCAGTTTGATTTGGTTAAAAAATATACAATTGGAGTGATAAACCCCATCCGCTCTGAAAAATGATGAAACGACTCCGGAGATTTTTGCCTAAGTCTCACTCATTGGCGGTTTTGGGGCGGAATGTTCACAATGCTGTGATTTTGACAGAAGCCGGGGGCGGCCTTATCGTGGATGCATAGTCAATTAGATCTTCAGGGCAGGGTGCAAGTCCCTACCGGCGGTCAAGCCCGCGAACCGTAAGGTTGATTCGGTGAAATTCCGAAGCCGACAGTATAGTCTGGATGGAAGAAGATGGATTTCAGTATGCGCTTCTTTGGCGACGGCTGATTTTGTCATATTCATTTTTTGACCCTGAGATCGACTCAGGGTTTTTTTGCGTCTGAAAATAAGGGTCGGGAGGGAAAAATGGAACCATTCAACGGATCGGAAGATGAAGCGTTTATGCGCCGGGCGCTGGAGCTGGCCCTTCTGGGAAGGAGCCGGACCAGTCCCAATCCCCTGGTGGGAGCCGTCCTGGTCCGGGATGGCCGGATCATCGGAGAGGGAGCCCACGAACTGTTCGGCGGTCCCCATGCTGAAGTCAATGCCATCACTGACAGCGGCGGGTCCGCAAAAGGCGCCTGTCTTTATGTCACCCTGGAGCCCTGCGATCATCAGGGGAAGACCCCGCCCTGCACGCAGCTTCTGATTCGAAGCGGCATCAGCCGGGTGGTCATTGCCATGGCAGACCCCAACCCCCAAGTGAGCGGACGGGGCATCGCCCGGCTTACCCGGGCAGGGATCCCGGTCCGCTGCGGCGTTCTGGCGGAGGAAGCGAAGATCCTCAACCGGCCCTATATCAGATCCATGACCTGGGGGCGGCCCTATGTGCTGCTGAAAATGGCCATGACCCTGGACGGTAAAATCGCCGCTGCAGGCGGGGCCTCCCGCGGGATCTCCGGCAGGGCAGCCTTTGACCACGTCCACGGGCTCCGCCATCGCTTCAGTGCCATCATGACGGGCATCGGAACGGTGCTGTGCGATGATCCGGCGCTGACGGCGAGATCCGGTGCTGGTGCTCATCCCATCCCGGTCATCGTGGATTCGGCGGGCAGGATCCCGCTCAATGCGCAGGTGCTCAGCAAGGCGGAAGAACGCAGACCCATCATCGCGATGACAGAAGCGGCGGATCCCGAAACATTCAGCTGCCTGGAAAAAAGAGGCTGCCGTCCGGTGATCCTGCCTTCTCATGAAGGCAGGGTGGATCTGGACCGGCTGATGGACCATCTGGCAGCGCAGGGCATCGACAGCGTTCTGCTGGAAGGCGGCAGTGAACTGGCGGCGTCAGCCCTGAAGGCCGGTATCGTCGATGAAGTGCAGATGATCGTGGCCCCGAAGATCCTGGGCGGGACGCAAGCGGTGACACCGGTGGGCGGAGATGGGATCCGGGATGTGGCACGGGCCATCTCTTTGGAATTCACAGAGATCCGCCCGCTGGGGGAAGATGTTCTTTTAACGGCCCATCCGGCAGGAGCCGCCGATGAAACCGGCGGGAAGGGAGGCGGCACATGTTCACCGGAATCGTAGAAGAGACAGGCAGCGTTCTTTCCATCAGGCAGGGGAACCGGTCGATGCAATGGAAGATCCGTGCCCGGATCATCCCCGGGGATCTGAAGATCGGGGACAGTGTTGCCGTCAACGGCGTCTGCCTCACCGTCACGGCATTTGATGAGCACAGCTTCAGCTGTGATGTCATGCCGCAGACCATGGAGCGGACCCATCTGGGACAACTCACAGCAGGCAGCCGCGTGAATCTGGAGCGCGCTCTGAAACTGAGTGACCGGCTGGGCGGACACCTGGTTACCGGCCACATCGACGGAATCGGGCGGATCCTGCGGCAGGAACGCGATGACAATGCCATCCGGATCACCATCGGTGCGGCGGATGATCTTCTGCGGTTCATTCTGCCCAGAGGGTCTGTGACGGTGGACGGAATCAGTCTGACCGTGTCGGAGCGGTGGGAAACAGCCTTCCAGGTATCGGTGATCCCCCATACCTGGCGGCAGACGAATCTCCCGGACCAGAAGCCGGGGGCCGGGGTCAACCTGGAGTGTGATCTCATCGGAAAGTATGTGGCGGAGCTGCTGTCGCATCGCGCCGGCGGAGCTTCCCGGGGGATCGGTGCCGCGTTTCTGGCGCAGCACGGATTTGCCTGACGCGGCGCCGCGCCAAAGGATCGCTGAGCGTTTGGCTTGCGCGTCATGAAGAAACTGTCCGCACAGGAAGGTGAGCCAAGGGTTCACCGCAGAGAATGTAACAATCAGGGAGGAACAATATGACTGGATTCAACACCATTGAAGAAGCACTGGAGGATCTGAAAGCAGGCCGCATGATCGTGGTCGTGGATGACGAAGACCGTGAGAACGAAGGGGATTTGGTGATGGCTGCCGAAAAAGCGACGCCAGGTGCCATTAATTTCATGGCAACTCACGGACGCGGCCTGATCTGCATGCCGATGACGGGCCAACGGCTCCGCGAACTGGAGATCCCTGCCATGGTCGGGCATAATACCGACAATCATCAGACGGCCTTTATGGTATCGGTGGATGGCCGGGAGACGACGACGGGGATCTCTGCCGGGGAGCGGGCGGATACGATCCTGCGCCTTTTGGATCCCAAAGCCTGTGCCAGTGATTTCAGACAGCCGGGTCACCTGTTTCCCCTGGAAGCCAGACCCGGCGAGGTGCTGGTCCGGTCGGGCCATACGGAGGCGGCGGTGGATCTGGCGGCTCTGGCGGGACTGTCGCCGGCCGGTGTGATCTGCGAGATCATGAATGAAGACGGGACCATGGCAAGGACGCCGCAGCTGATGGCGTTCGTGGAAAAACACGGCCTGAAGATCGTGACCATAGCGGATCTGGCTGCGTATCGCCGGTGCCGTGAAGTCCTGGTCGAAAAAGTCAGCGAAGCTGAACTGCCCACCCGATACGGGGACTTTAAAATTGCCGGCTACAGGGACCGGATCAGCGGGGCGCATCACATCGCTCTGATCAAAGGAGAAGTGAGCGGGGGCGAACCCGTCCTGGTTCGCGTCCATTCGGAATGTCTCACCGGCGATGCCTTCGGCTCAAGCCGCTGCGACTGCGGCGAACAGCTGGCCTGCGCCATGGAGAAGATCCAGCGGGCAGGCCGGGGCGTCGTTCTCTATATGCGCCAGGAAGGCCGGGGCATCGGCCTGCTCAACAAGATCCGTGCCTATCATCTGCAGGATCAGGGAATGGATACCGTGGAAGCGAATCTGGCCCTGGGTTTTCCCGAGGATCTGCGGGATTACGGGATCGGGGCGCAGATCCTGAAGGATCTGGGGATCCGCGCCATTCGCCTCCTGACCAACAACCCTCAGAAAATCACCGGCCTGTCAGAGTATGGCCTGATCATTGACCGGCGTGAACCGATCCAGATGGCCTGCCATGAAAAAAACGCCGGCTATCTGGAGACGAAAAAAGAAAAAATGGGCCATCTCCTGAATCTGTATTGAGCCGGTGCAGACCAGCAAAGATCCGGCAGGAGCTGCACCCGGGAGACAGGAGGGGCAGGGAAGAAATCTAAGGCGGAAAGGCTGAAAAGGAAGGAAATGCAGAAAAGGCAGGAATGGAAGCAACAGACCGAAGGACACAAGCGGGGGACCGCGGCAAAAGACAGCGGGAAAACCGGGAGAATATCTTGACTGGATCTTTGGGCGTCTAAAGTAAAAAAAAGGCCGATCATGCGGCCGCGGAGGTAATGATGAAAACATACGAAGGAAAACTGACTGCAGAGGGCTTCACGTTCGGAATCGTGTTGGCCCGGTTCAATGAATTCATCGGCGGGAAGCTCCGGGACGGGGCCATCGATGCGCTGATTCGCCACGGCGCCAGGGCAGAGGACGTGGAGACGGTCTGGGTGCCGGGGGCCTTTGAGATCCCGCTGATGGCAAAGCAGATGGCGATCTCGGGACGCTATGATGCGATCATCTGCCTGGGGGCAGTGATCCGGGGGGCCACTTCCCATTATGAGCTGGTTGCCTCAGAGGTCGCCAAAGGCATCGCGGCAGTTTCCCTGGACCATCAGATGCCGGTCCTGTTTGGGATCCTGACGACGGACACGTTGGAACAGGCCATTGAACGGGCCGGTACCAAGGCCGGCAACAAAGGGTTTGATGCAGCCGTTTCCGCCATTGAGATGGTCAATCTCATCCAGGCGTTTCAGACGGTGTGATCATCCATTCAATGGCAAATGACCGGAGGCTGCCTGTGAAAGCCTTCGGTCATTTGCGCTGCACGATGCTGATTGGATCTTGCCGGGCTCCGTTGCCGGCGGCAGAAGAGGACAGTTCAAGGCAGCTGGCGGTGAACCGTCCATGCGCATTCCGGCCGGTCCGAACCGAAGGAGCGTCCTCACGCCCCGGTGAGGTGGGATGCCACCGCTTCGATGAGCTGATCCAGAAAGTTTTCCTCGCCCAGCGTGTTGACTTTGAAAAACATCGCCTGGCTTCCTCCGGAGGCAATGGCCGAAAGAAACAGCCGGTCGCCTTCACCCGCCAGCGTCACGCTGAGGCTCACCCGGTTCCCGCCCATCATACTGTAGCGCTCGTAGACGCGCACAGCGATCCGCACCTGCCCCATCTCCCAGTCACTGCCGTCTTCAAAGGAAGCGGAGGCTGAGCCCTGGATAATGCGTTGTTCCAGATGATCCAAAAATTCATCAAAGTCCCCGGTCAGTTGTTTTTCATACTTTGCCATTTGTGTTTCCTCTCGATCGTTGTGTGGTTGCTTCTTCGTTCATGATGCCTGAACATTGGCCGCGGCAAAAGAGCTGATGCCGGGATCCCATGATCACGGACGGTTGCTCCGCAGCGGTCCCGTCATCGCCTCAGACCGCTGTCTCAGGGCGGCAGGCGATGTCTGGCCAGGCGGGCTAAGTGAACAGAATGGGTCAGATCAGGGCCAGGGGACACCGGGCGGCGGAGTTCGTCCCGGATCCCCGGGGTGCAGGCTGTTCCTTTTCCTGATTCAGTTATACAATAAGTATTGTAACTGAAAACGATTCATTAAAACAGCAGAAGGGTCGCAGCCTCGCGGAAGAATGGATCATCAGTCCGGATGCCGGTGATTTTAACGATTTTTTCATCTGAAGGATTGTTGATGGAAGCTATTTTCGATGAAAGCTAGTTTCGACGGGAACTGTTTTGACGGCAGACCCTTCGATGGCAGAGCCTTCGATGGCAGACCGTTTTGATCTGAACGCTGATCCCGGCGGATCGTCGCAACCTCGGGAAAATGAGCGGGCGAAGAGGCATATGCCGATCGTCAGGGGTCTGCGTGCTGCATCTGACCGGGGACCGGTCACGTGTCGAGAGACGCAGTTGCCTTTGTGTTTATTGAAAAACAATATATTTATGCTATCATTGGTTTGGGTGTCGAAAGTGAGCTTTAAGCGATCTGAGTTCTCAATTTAATTTC
>CAYYVR010000136.1:0-6858 GCA_964475185.1 uncultured Clostridium sp.
CCTGAATGCGGTCCCTGGATATTGTCATGGGCTGCTTCTCCGGCGGATGGTATAATGAAAGCATCTGTTACCACGCCACACCCATTATGAAGGAGGACAATTCATGTCAGAGAAATTCGAACGTATTCTTGAAGCGCCATTGAATCACCGGACGATCCGGGAGTTTAAAAATCAGCCGGTGCCGGCCGAGGTCTTCGATCAGCTGATCGCGGTGGCCCGTCAGACGCCGACATCAACGGGTATGCAGGCCTGCTCGGTGATCCGGGTCACCGATCCCGAAGTGAAAAAACAGCTGGCCGAGGTCTGCCGCCAGGAGTACGTGGCCCGGGCACCGGAGCTGCTGATTTTTATCGTGGATCAGCATCGCAACAGCCAGATCCTGAAAGAGATGGGCGAAGATCCCGCCCGGGCAGGGGACATGGATAAGTTCTTCCAGGGTTTCACCGATGCGGCGCTGATGGCGCAGAATGTCAACAATGCAGTGGAGTCCCTGGGATTGGGCGCCGTATATCTGGGGTCGATCCTCAATCATCCCGCCAGGACCATCCAGATCCTCGGACTGCCGCAGTATACATTCCCCGTCGTGGGCCTGGGCATTGGGTATCCTGATCAGGAGCCCCAGCTGAAGCCCCGTATGGATATGGACCTGCGCCTGTTTGAAAACAGGTATGAAAGGTTTGAAGGAAGATACGCCGAGAAGCTGGCGGACTATGACGAAGTCATGACCTCGTATTACGATCTCAGAGAATCCAACAAGCGGTCCGACTCCTTCACCCGTCAGGTCGTCTCGAAAATGACCGGCGGCATTCCGGAGCGTCAGGCCATGATGAATGAGATCGTCGCACAGGGCTTCGACCTGAAGCTGGACCCGAAAAATCGATAGGCCCCCATCGACCGGCAGGACCGGCAGGACGGGAAAAATCGGTTCAGATGACGGATCAAACAGATTTGAAAGAGGATCCTCAACACGGCGCCGCCCTTTGAGGTGAAAGCAGCAGATGATGTTGAACGGAAGCGATCTGGGATCACCAGGCGAGGCTTCAACTGGCAGGGAGGCAGGACCATGGAACAGGAATTGGAAAAAGAGCAGGCCTATCTGCGCGAAGTTCGGGCATTCATGGAAGAATCAGCCCGGATCAGACTTTGTGATCTGAACGTCCTGGAAGAAAAAACTGACCGCCTGTTCAGGCAGGCCGGCGGGACCTTTTCCCAGGAATATGAACTGACCAGGCAGTCGCTGGAGCTGGCCCGGCTGCGCCAGTCCAGAACGGAGGATTCCTCGGGCAAACCGTATTTTGGCCGCATTGACTTCCGGCCCCGTCTGGGGCTGGAAACGGAGCGGCTTTATATCGGCAAACATGCAGTGCGCGACAACGATTCGACGGCGGACCTGGTCATCGACTGGCGTGCCCCGGTGGCGGAACTCTACTATTCGGGAACCATCGGGCGCAATGAATTCAAAGCGCCCTCCGGTTTCATCCAGGGAGATCTGACCCTTAAACGCCGCTTCACCTATACCTCTGACGCGCTGCCCGTCATCGACCGTTACTTTGACGAGGGCGATCAGATCCTCATCAGCAGCGGCGAAAGTGAGGGCAAAGCGCTTCAGGACGAGTTCCTGCGGATCCATCTGGAGGAGTCCTCCACGGAAAAGCTCAGGGAGATCGTGGCCACCATCGCCCGGGAACAGAATCAGATCATCCGGGCACCCAAGAACATCCCCATCATCGTCCAGGGGGCCGCCGGGGCGGGCAAGACCACGGTGGCACTGCACCGCCTGGCTTATCTCCTGTATCTTCATCAGGACACCCTGAAAGGCGAGGATGTCTGCATCATCGCGCCGAACCGGCTGTTCCTTGACTATATTTCGGAAGTACTGCCGGATCTTGGGACCAGAGACGTCATGCAGACCACCCTGGAAGACCTCATCCTGCGGGAGCTGAAGATCCGCAAATACCGGTGGAACAAGGATGACATCCTCAGATCCATTTTGGAAGCACCGCCAAAGGAAGCTCAGATCCACAGCGCACGCTCCCGCCTGAAAGGCTCCCGCGCGTACATGGATCTGCTGGATGCCATGGCAAAGGCGGCAGAAGAAGAAGCCGCTTCCCGGGAACCCGTTCTGGTGGAGGGCGAAGTTCTCTTTTCACAGGCTGAGATCGCCCGGCTGCTCACTTCTGATCTGGTCTATCTTCCGCTCAATGCCCGCCGCAGTGCCATGGAGACCTATTTCAGGCGCAATCTGAAGGCACGGGCTGAGGCCATTGCGGGACGCATCGAACAGCGCTATCAGGGGAAGATCCAGGCTCTGAAAAACATTTATCGGGCGGATGAAGACACCATGCGCCGGCGGATCATCGAAACCTACGCGGTGCGCGATGAGATCCTGAAAAACCTTGCGAATCTCTCCCGCCGGGCCATCAAAGACTATTTTTCCCGTTTCCGGGAAGTCTCGGTCCTGGACCTTTATGAGACCTGCCTGCATCAGGAGGACTTTCTGGCACAGCATCTGGACGGACAGCCCGATGAGGGGTTGCACCTGACTGCCTTTGACCGGGAGAACCTGGAGGCGGATGATCTTTCGGCCCTGATGTATCTGTCACTGCAGCTCAATGGATCCCGACAGAGCTGGTCGCACATCGTGGTGGATGAAGCCCAGGATTATACGCTGCTCCAGCTGGAAGTGATCCGCCGTCTGGCCAGGCAGGATTCCCTGACGCTGGTGGGCGATCTGGCCCAGGGGATCTATTCCTATCGGGCCATTGGGTCCTGGCAGGAGGTCGACAGCCTCTTTGCCGGCGGGTCGGCCATGTATGAACTGAGCAACAGTTACCGTTCCACCATCGAAATCATTGAGGAAGCCAACCGGACCCTGCGGCAGATGGAGCTGCCGCTTTCGGAAGCAGTCCCCGTCCTTCGCCACGGCAGAGCCCCGATCCGGCGGTCCTTCCGGGAGCTCTGGGAGCTTCCCGGGATCTTTGAAGAGATTCTGGCAGCCATGGCACGGGATGGACGCAGTACGCTGGCCCTGGTGACCCGGACCTCTGAAGAGGCCAGAGCGCTGCATAAACCGCTGAAAAAAATCATTCCCGGGCTGGAACTCATCGATGAGCATCAGAAGAAAAGCCGGCTCAAATCGGTGCTGATCCCCTCCTACATGACCAAAGGGCTGGAATTCGACTGTGTCGTTCTCATGGATGAGGCTGCCTTCACCGAAGATCCGCTGGACCTTCGCCTGAAGTATGTCAGCCTGACCCGGGCGCTCCACCTGGAATACATCCTGAGCCGGGAGCGCGTCAAATAATTTACAATCTATTCAAACGATTTCAACGGATTTACTGTATTGTAGAATTAACCAATTATATGAAACCTTGAATCAAAGGAGAACAAACATGGAAGATTTCAAAAACAAAGCAGAGAATCTGAAGGATAAAGTCGAGGGCGAAGCCCAGGAAGCCTACGGAAAAGTCACGGACAGCAAGACCGATGAAGTGACCGGCAACGTAAAATCCAAACTGGCTGATGTCAGGCAGGATGCAGCAGAAGCTGCCGATGATCTGTCAGATAAAGCCAAAGACCTGTTCGAGGATGTGAAAGAATCCATCGGTTCGGATCGTCCGCTGCAGGAAAAACTCGGCGATGTGATGGAAGACGTCAAAGAAGCCACGGAAGGACTCGGCGATGAATTCAAAGACAAAGCCGAGGATCTCAGGGATTTTGCAGAAGACAAGCTGAAAGACCTGACGGACCGCTTCAAAAAGTAAACCGGGATGGACTGCTGTAACAGGCAGTCCTTTTCCATCGGGGGGACCCGGCCGGAGGCAGCGGATGGCGCGCCCGGCTCCTGGTCCGGCGTCGGGAAAAATGAATGAAAATTGAAGCCCTTTTTACCGATTGGCTACATTCAGAGCGGTTGTTTCATGCTATGATTTAAATGACCAAGGAGGATTGATGCAGTGGAAGAGCAGAAAATCATGAAGTTTAAAGATGAAGACGGGAATGTTCTGGAATTTGAAGCCGTTGCACGGATTTTTCTGGAAGAGCAGGAATATCTGATCCTCGCCCCCCTGGATGCGCAGGGAGAAGAATATGTGTTCCGTGTAGACCATGAAGAGGACGGCCAGGAGGTCTATAACTCTCTGGAGTCGGACACAGAGTTCCTGAACGTTAAAAAAGAGTATTCACGCCTGTTATATGATGTCAGAAAAGGAGACGCCGATGAGTAGGAAAGAGGAAATCATAAAGTTGCTGGAAGATGCCCAGCTGGCCGATATCGAAATGATCAGGGAAGATGAGGGACTGACGCTGGTCCGGTTCTACTATGAATTCGATCAGGAGGAATTGGATGCCGCGCAGAATTTCGCGGATTCCGAGGATGAAGACGAAGGCTTCGATGAGATCCCCGCCGAAGAGCAGGATGAGGATACGGCGCCCGCGATCGAAATCAATGAAGAACTGGCGGAGCTGGAAGAAGACGCCCTGGATGAAGTCGATCTGGCCTACGAGGAGGAAGAAGAGTATTTCGGAGATGCCAAGCAGAAGTACTTATCTGAGATCGCCATCGATCATGTCGGTGAGATCCTGGAGGACATCCAGGATGAACTCGGCATGGAAGTCCAGTATGTCGGCTATGACCTGGATGAAGAGGAGTACGAGGCCTTTGAATTTGTGGCTCTGATTTTTGAAAAAGGCAGGGAGCTCAACATCGAAGAGATCCTCGATGAGTTGGATATCTAACAGAAAACATGGTATAATTAAGTCAGAAAAACATCCTCTTGTGTTCGTATAACTCATGTATATTCAACCTACGTTTCGACTACGGGATTCAAAAACATCTGCTCTTCGGTCAGTATTAACCCCACTGGGACCTAGAAGACCATGAACAGCAGTGAAGGAAACCCACCTGCTTTGGCGGGTATGAATAAATGAGGGAACGGCACAAGGGAATTCTCAAATATGCTGCAGCGGTCAGACGCTGCAGCATATTTTGAGTGATTTGCGTAAACGCTATCACTTTGCAGTACCAATACAGATTCCCCTGAAAAATACAATGATTTTTAGAATTTTTAACCAATTCGCCGAATCAATGGTATACTATTAAAAGGAATTTTATAAAGGATATAAACAATGACTGATTTAGAAAAACAGCTCGAATCGATGCCGCTGGATGAGCTGATCGAAGGCATCAACGCGTTTACAGCCACGACCAGGGAACGGGAACTGACACCGGAGGAAGCCGGCCGAAGGCAGGCTTACCGTGCGGAATACATCCGCCGTTTCAGCCGGAACCTGCGGGCGACGCTGGATAACACGACTTTTGAATTCGCTGATGAGGATCAAGATGGCAGTAACGGTTAAAAAACTGATCGAAGATTTTAAACTGGAAATCATGATCCCGGGCGTGGAAGATGACCTGATCACCGTTCAGGATGTCAATCGCCCCGGGCTCCAGCTTGCCGGTTTTTATAATTATTTTGATAATGACCGGATCCAGGTCATCGGCAACGGGGAGTGGAGTTTTCTGGATGAACTGGAGCCTGCGCTGCGCAAAAAACGGCTGCAGCGGTATTTCAAAAATGAAATGCCCTGCATCATCATCACCCGTAAGCTGGAGCCCCACGGAGAGCTCCTGGAAGCCGCCCAGAAAAATCAGCAATGGGTCCTGCGGACCGATCAGAGTTCCTCTAAATTCATTTCCAAACTCACGGTGTACCTTGCCAATGAAATGGCACCGGAAGTCCGCCTTCACGGCGGACTCATCGATGTCCACGGCATTGGCGTGCTGATCACCGGAGATTCCGGTGTCGGAAAATCCGAAGCCACTCTGGAGCTGATCCGCCGCGGCCATCGGTTGGTATCCGACGATGCCGTGGATATCCGTGAAGTCGACGGCGTACTTTCCGGCTACTGTCCGGAAATCACCTTCGGCATGATGGAGGTCCGTGGCATGGGGATCATCGACATCACTCAGCTATACGGTTTATCCAGCACCTCCCAGTCCAAGAACGTTGAGCTGATCATCCATCTGCAGCGTTGGGAAGGCGAAGAGGAAGGCACCTATGATCGCCTTGGCATCAACGAATACCAGAACATTCTCGGTGTCGATGTCAAAAAACTGACGATACCCGTCCGTTCAGGACGCAACCTGGCCATCATCATTGAAGCGGCTGCAGCCAACTATCGTTACTCAAGAACTGTCCGGCTCTCACCCAGTGAGATCATCGGCCAACGCATTATAGAAATTTCCAATCGCAACACTTAGGGAGGGTCAACAGGTTGAGAAATATTGACATTTTTTTACGAGAGAAAGGCATCAAACCAAGCTATCAGCGCAAACGCATCTATGAATTCCTGCATCAGAATCCCATCCACCCCACGGTGAATGATATCTATTATGCACTGATCCACGATATCCCCACACTGTCCAAGGCAACGGTCTACAACACGATGAATCTGTTCAGTGAACATAACCTCATCGATGTGATCCCCATCGAAGGGAACGAGTCCCGCTTTGACATCCGTCCGCTGAAGCCCCATGCGCATTTCAAGTGTGACACCTGCCAGCAGGTATTCGACGTGGAGATCGAGATCCCGAGCCACGTCATCTCCAGGGAACTGGCCGGCTGCAAAGTGGAAACGCAAAACATCAACTTCACCGGCACCTGCTCGGACTGCATGGGCAATCATAACCATAAAGCCATTTCTTAAAATTCAGGCGGATTCCTCCTGACAATCAGGGCGATCCGGTTCAGAATCATTTAGCACTGATCCGCCCGATCCGGTGGATCATTCACATAACCCATGAAGAACCCCAATGAAAAATCCCTGCCGGTCCATCACCGGCAGGGATTTTTTTCG
>CAYYVR010000137.1:0-6779 GCA_964475185.1 uncultured Clostridium sp.
CTAAATCATAATCCATGCCTGATCAGATTTTCAAGTGAATTTTTCGATACGATAGCGTCCCTCCGATAGCGTCCGGGCTGACTTTGAAAGGTCTGTTCTCAGGGGGGTGGAGTAAAAGCATTGGCCAAAGGGTGACGGCCCGGTCCACGAGCCTCTGGCATGATCCCCAGCGGGAGCCAGGAGATGCGTACGATCTGTCAGGCACCAGACAGGGCAATGGATCCACCGCGTTGCCCCCTCCGCCAGGATCCAGGGGACATTTCATGAGAGGATGCTGTCCATTGGATGTGCCGATTTTTAAGTGTCGGCTTCAATCGGCAATGGGCTCAGTGCGTCGGTGCGGAAAAGACCCGGCAGGCTCTGAACACCTGCCGGGTCTTTGCTCGAGAGTTTACTGCAGCAACGCCCAGTGAGCACTGAAGATCAGGTTCTGACCCAACTGCCGGGGATGAGGATCGCAGAAGGAACTGTAGAAACCAGTCAGCGCGTCCTTGTCATCGTAGCCGTCGCCATAGCTGTTGAAAGCCTGGTAAACATCCGCCACGCGATAGTCAAAGGAATCCCCGATCAGATCTTGTGTCCAGTAGGTTCCGGTATTGTCCAGGGCCATCATGCTTCTGATCAGATGGTTGATGCCCGGATCGGCGCCTGATTCGGCACTGAAGTAAGGATCTACCCGGTCAAAGTAATTGATGCCGCCGTAGATATCATCGGTGTGATAGGGGTTATAGACGGTCATGACCAGCAAAGTCACTTCGGGATTGAGATTTTCGATCCGGTCGATGATCCGGGGCCAGTAGCTTTGAAAATTGTCGCGCTCCGCATCGGCGGCGGTCCAGTCGATATTATGCTTATCCAGTCCCGACAGGGTCCTGGCGGCGGCGTCCATGATGTCATTGCCGCCGACGCACAGGCTGATGATCTCCGTCTCGCGGATCAGCGTCTCGATGCCGGAGAGCTGAATATAGACCTCATCGGCATTATAGCCGCTGATGCTGGCATCGGTGAAATGTTCAGGCAGGATGCCCATTTGGTCTGCCAGCTGTTCTGCGTAGCTGTAGGTATCTGTGCCATCACTGAGATAATCCCACAGGCTGGAATAGTAGGTGCCATAGGGGATGGAGTCGCCCAGTGCCAGATAATCCACCGGCTCCTCCGGCGGGAGTCCGGGAACAGTGAAATCGGCATGGAAGACAACGGTGTTCGAACCGTCCGTTATGGTCACAGTCTCATGAAAGAGGCCGGGCGTCTGGGCAGTGAAGCGAAAGCCGGCAGTATATGTGGTGCGATTGATCTTTGGCGGGGTGGTTGCGGTCAGATGCTGTGAAGGGGTCCATTGAAGGGCCGCTTGACCGGTATAGGTGACGGCCACTTTGAAATCGACGCTCTCGCCAATGGGCACATCCTGGACCAGAGGGGTGGATTTCAGGATGAGCTCGGCAACAGGATCCGGCGGGGTGGGCTTTTTAGCGTAGGCGATCTGGTCGGTGCCGGCAAAGAAAAAGAAAAACAGGATCAGAAATGTGAGGAATCGATGGTTCCATCCTTTTTTCATGATAACGCCCCCAGTTAAGGCTCAATGTACAAGCGCCCTTGACATGGGTCATCCTGACCGGAGACCGCGGATCAATGGCGCAGCAGATGGTTTTTCCGGATGGGTCTCTTCTTCCGGACAAGCCACAGTCTCGTAGGTTTACTCAATACGGCGGTCAGATCCAGTGTGCGTTCTGATGACTGGGAATAGAAAAGGAGAATAGGACGGGGAGAATACATCAGCCCCGCCTGTCTTTGACCCAATCATAGCACTTTTTGAAATATCTTAATATAACTCCCCGTTAACATTATAATTCATGAAGAAAATGCGGTTTCCATAGGAAAATGTATGATTATGGGGCGATTTTTCTTAATTAATCTATATGGTCTGATGATATTCATCAAAATAAAGGATCTGATCGTTTCACCGATCCCTTTCTTAATGAGCCATGCCGGGTCGGGCAGGGACTGGAATGATCGGATACCGATCCGGTAGGCTGCGTTGCAGCAGATCAGGCGATCAGCATCGAAGGGAGGCGTCTGAACTGAAAATGATGGCCCGGGTGGATGCGCTGGGCAAGCCCGCTGCATGGGTGGTCAAACTTAAAAAATGGGTGATCTGGTGTCATCGGCTCAGATCAATAGAACAAGTTGAAATCAAGGCTCAAAAAATAACCAACGGTCTCTGCGGAACTACCGGCAGAGGCCGTTGGTTTGCTATGATCCAATATAGGAGACGTTCATGAAAGCCTCAGGGTCCGATCCGTCAGCGGCTGCTTCCCGGTGGATCCTCTGAAGACTTCCCCGGTGCGATCATTACTCCTGCTGCGGACCGTTTGCCAGGGCTGCCTGCGCTTCGCTGACCAGTTCATCGAACAGATCCTGAACTTTGACGATGGCGTTGACGCGATAGGCATTGGAACCGGCAAAAATCAGCCCGTTCTCTCCCTGGACCGAACTCATCAGCGCATCGGAGATGCAGTAAGGCGTTGTTTTGGGATCACAGGGGATCAGGCAGTTGTAGCAGCGGCGTACCCTGATATCACCTTCATCCAGGGTTTGGGCGAAATCGTTGTGGATGGCCCGGCCCGGCATGCCCACGGGGCTCTTGATCAGGCGGATATCTTCTTTGTTCGCATTCAGGTAAGCCTGCTTGAAGTTGGGATGGGCATCACATTCCTCGGTACCGACAAAACGCGTGGCCATCTGTACGCCGGAAGCGCCCAGGCTGATCATGCGGGCAATGTCTTCTCCGGTGAAAATGCCGCCGGCGGCAATGACCGGGATCTTTTTACCGTATTTTTCTTCATAGGGCCGAATGGCTTCCAAGACTTCGGGAACCAGTTCGTCCAGTGTTTGATAGTTTCCGGATTCAATGTCCTCGGCTTTGAAGCCCAGATGTCCGCCTGCTTCAGGACCTTCCACAATGAAAAGGTCAGCAGTGATCTGAAATTTGCGGTCATACATTTTGGAGATGACGGCGGCGGCTTTGCCCGACGAGATCACCGGAGCGATTTTCGTGTGGGTCCCTTTGACCAGTTCAGGCAGCTCAAGCGGCAGACCGGCACCGGTGACCACAAGATCGATGCCTTCCTCAATGGCCGTCATGACCAGTTCCCTGTAATTATTCATGGCAGCCAGGACGTTGATGCCAATAATGCCATTTGTCAATTCCCGGGCCTTTCGAATCTGCGCCTGGATGGCCCGGCGATTCGCCTCCAGATTGTTGCGGACAAAATCCGGCTCCAGAAAACCAGTCTGGACCCCGGATATGACACCGATGCCCCCTGCATTGGCCACTGCGGCAGCCAGGCCGGACAGCGATACACCGATGCCCATCGCGCCCTGGATGATCGGGATCCGGGCGGTTAGTTCACCTATATGTAACTCTTTCAGTTTTTTCATATTAACGATTCATTCTCCCTTTGTTACCCGTATTTAATCTGGAATCATTATATATTTAATTAGTTTGATAGTCAAACTAATTAACCTGGATCAGACGCTCAGCCTGATCCGAGAGCATGGATATGGCGGATGAAAGAGAATGCTATGGAGAATAAATCAATCCAGTTCGGGAGGCGGACGCCCTTCGACCCATTGAGCAAATCGATCCCGCAGGAAAAAAAGCTGATACCGTTGGGTTGTGACCCAGCGGTTTCAGCTTTTTTAAGAAAATGGTACTCCCAACAGGAATCGAACCTGTATCTGACCCTTAGGAGGGGCCTGTTCTATCCGTTGAACTATGAGAGCGGATACAACAGTAATTCTAAACCAAAAGGGCGGGAGCGTCAATCATAACGATATTTGAAATTCATCCTGACATATGAAGTCTTTTCAGAACATTGCTTCAGACTTCGGGTCTCTGTCATGATCAGTCGCCGGATCGGTCACTGGACTGATTGATGGACGGTTCAGCCGGCTGTTCACTGAATGGGACCGGAGAACCCGGTTTGGGCTTTCTCGTGTATTTATAAGCCAGATACAAAACGCCGAGGCCTGCCATCAGGATCGAGATCACCTGGGCTGTTCTCAGTCCGCCCACGTACAGTGAATCGGTCCGGAGACCTTCGATGAAGAAGCGTCCAATGGAGTAAAGGATCATGTACCAGGCCAGAATGGTCCCCTCATGGTGCTTCTTTCGCTTCCAGAACAAGAAGATCAGAAGAATGCCCACCAGGATATTCCAGACGGATTCATACAGGAACGTAGGGTGGTAGTGCTGGCCGTTGATCAGCATGCCTTCCTGGATGAAGGCGGGGAAACGCTGGATGAATTCCTGACTGACCGGACCGCCATGGGCTTCCCGGTTGATGAAGTTTCCCCAGCGGCCCACTGCCTGAGCCAGAATAAGCCCCGGCGCGGCGGCGTCGCCCAGAGAGAGCATATACGATCCGGATTTTTTCCTGACCAGTTTATAGATCAGAACACCGGCCAGTGCGCCGATGAGGCCGCCGTGGATCGCCAGCCCGCCTCCGCGGATATTGAAGATTTGCATCAGGTCATCTTTATAACTGGACCATTCGAAAATGACGTAATAGATCCTGGCCCCGATGATGGCCAGAGGGAAGGCGTAGATGAAGGCATCAAGGAAATCATCAAAACTGAGTTCCAGGTCCCTGCGGCTCGTATTGATTTTTGCGATGAGCAGTCCTAACAGAACACCGCTCATGATGAGAACGGCATACCACATGATTTCTATTCCAAACAAATTAAATGCAACAGGATCCAAAGTCAGGTCCTCCTAAAAATTCATATTTCTGATTATAGCACACTGCGATCCGGACACCCTGATGGGCATGTCAAGCTTTGCAGTTCCTTAACAATTTGCCTATTGTTCTCCTTCATCATTCATCAGTTCAGCCGAACCGTTGCCGGGGGACGCTCCTTCCGCCTTCTCCTGTTCTTCCCGCAGCGCGGCTTTCTCCCGTACTGATTTCTGGAATTTTCGGAAACTGTGCAGCACGATAAAAAATGTCGGGATCATCGTGATCCCGATGATGATGAAGATCAGCAGACTGAAGTTTTCCTGGACTGCAGGCAGATTGCCGAAAAAGTAGCCGGCGGAAATGTAGACCAGATTCCAGAGGATGACGCCGGCGGCCAGAAAGGGCAGGATGATGTGGGGACTGGTCTGGGTGAAACCCGCGGCAAAGGGCATGATCCCTCGGAAGATCGGGATGAATCGGGAGACGATGAGGGTCCGTTTGCCGTTTTGCTCAAAAAACTCGTGGGCAGCTTCGAAATGATCCTGATTGATGAAATGGATCCGGGTCTGTTTCTGATATCGTTTCCCGAAAAAGCGCCCCAGCATGAAACTGGTGGTGTCCCCCAGGAACGTGCTGGTGGTGAACAGGAGGATCAGGGTCCGTATTTCGACCTGATCTGAGCCGGCGGCAAAGGCCGACGCTGCCAGGACCACGGAGTTTCCCGGCAGAAACGTAAAAATCAGGCCGCCCGTCTCCAGGAACATGTTGATCCACAAGAGGGCATAGGGAACCAGGCCTGACTGGGAAAATAACTGGTCCAGATTCTGCGGCAGGCTGGATAAATAATTTATTGCATTTCGTATCATTTCAATCATAGGATCCTGCTTTCTATCGGGTGTTGGTCAGGCTACGTCTCAAACTGCACCTCAAGTTGTATCACAAGCTCAATTTCTCAAGCTGCACTTTAAGTTAAATCTATTGTACTGAAACTATACGCCAGAGGGATGAAAATCAGTTAAAGTTTAAGGAATCTGCAAGATTCTTTTATAGTTCGGACACCTTTTTGTTATAAGATGAGACTGTGAGAAGCAGCATCCGGTGTTTGAGATCCTTCGAAAACCGGGACAATCTACTGGAGGTGATGAATATGAAAGGCAACAAAGAATTCAGGTATGAGATCACAGAATCCATCCAGGTCCTGTCAAAGAATGCCAAAGGCTGGACGAAGGAAATCAATCTGGTTTCCTGGAATGAACGGGCTCCGAAGCTGGACATCCGGGAATGGAATCATGAGGAGGGCAAGATGGGCAAAGGGGTCACCCTGACAGAGGAAGAAGCCCAGCTGCTGGCCAAAGCGCTCAGTGACCGCTACATGAAGTAAAGCGAAAGAACACCGGCGGGAAGGATCACCGACTCAAAACATGAAATCGAGGTGCTTGGAATGGCGCGAATCAATAAATTAAGAACCATCAGGCTGTATCAGCAGATGATAAAAAAAGCGGAAGAGATCATCCGGAATCCGGAACGGTTCAAATCCATGCTGACGGAAGCCCGGGACGTCCTGGACGGGAAAGGCAGCGGACCGCTGCGCGAAATCGCCGATCAGCTGAAACTGCTCCTGGCCATGCTCAACGATTACCGGACCGGAGCGTATCGGAAAATCCCGGCTCGGACCATCGCATCCGTTGCCGGAGTTATCCTTTATCTGATTTCTCCCCTGGATGTCATTCCTGATTTTGTTCCGGTCATCGGAATGATCGATGATGTCTTCATCGTCAATTTTGTCTGGAAGCAGTTGACCAATGACCTGACCCAATACAGGGAGTGGCGAGCCCTTACCAGAGAGACCAGGGGCGTCACCGGTCCGGATGGAATGCCCCAGGCTTATGTCAATGCGGACTTTGAACCGGTGAAGGATGCATCTGATCAGTCTGCGGGCGGATCTGATGAAGCGGATGAAACCTGATGGGATCCGCCGCCCATTGCCGAAACCGGGGCGGACCGGTCCGGAGAATCCTTCCAGGGAAAGCACTCCCTGGG
>CAYYVR010000138.1:0-6677 GCA_964475185.1 uncultured Clostridium sp.
TGAACTCTTTTTCGCAAAATGATATCCCTCGACTGCGCTCGGAGCCCCTACAGGAGGCCTTTGATCTCATCCACCGAAGCGACTTTTCCCTGGGTTTTGACGACTTCATCCACGACCAGTGCCGGGGTCCTCATGACGCCATACGCCACGATGTCTCTCATGTTTTCAACTTTCTCCACCGTTGCATCCAGTCCCAGCGCCCTGACGGCCTCTCGGGCATTGGCTTCCAGTTTCTTGCAGTTGGCGCAGCCCGTTCCTAAAATTTTAATGATCATTCTCATTTCCTCCAAAATTTGCAGTTTTTCTTTTTTATACATCCGCTGGTTGACTCAAAAGAGATACTCTCAGATCAAAGGCTCTGGATCCTTCGATCCCATTCTTCAGGGACCACCGCAAACGCCTCCTGGGGCTTCCATCTGATCATAGGAACAGGTGGCCAAAGGCATTAAATGAATACCCGATGATGACGATCCCAATGGTGACGATGGTGAAAAAGACAGCCAGCAGTTTCGGTTTGACCACTTGCTTGAGCATGATCATGGATGGCAGGGACAGCGCTGTGACCCCCATCATAAAGGCCAGGACGGTGCCCAGTCCCACGCCTTTGGTGACCAGGGCCTCGGCAATGGGCAGCGTCCCGAAGATATCAGCATACATGGGTACCCCGACAAAGGTGGCAACCAGCACGGAATACCATTTATCCTGGCCCAGGATCGCAGTGATGATGGATTCCGGGATCCAGTTATGGATGGCGGCGCCGATGCCGACACCGATGATGACATAGAGCCAGACTTTATGGAAAATATCACGGACCTGGTCTTTGGCAAAATCGATCCGATCCCTGGTGGTCATGTTTTCCTGTTCCACTTCCGCCATTTTATTGCCGTAAACGAAGGGCTCCACATACGCTTCCAGTTTTGCCTTGCTGATCAGCGTCCCGCCCACCACCGCCAGGATCAGTCCGACCACAACGTAGGCCAGCGCGATCTTCCAGTTGAAAATACTGGCCAGGAGAAGGATGGATGCCAGATCCACCATGGGCGAGGAGA
The DNA here is from genome assembly GCA_964475185.1 of uncultured Clostridium sp. Lineage (GTDB taxonomy): Bacteria > Bacillota > Clostridia > Clostridiales > Clostridiaceae > JG1575. The sequence goes on from CAYYVR010000138.1 coordinate 1,050, forward strand.
TCAGAAATGAGAAGGTGACGCCAATAGGCAGCCCGGCACTGGTAAACCCGATGAACAGCGGAATGGAGGAGCAGGAACAGAAGGGTGTGATGGTTCCAAGCAAAGCCCCCAGAATGTTTGCCGTGACCCCTTTATAATGACCCAGGATCTTCCGGGTCCGCTCCGGCGGGAAGAAACTCTGGATGTAGGAAATGGTAAAAATAAGTACGGACAGTAAGATAAAAATCTTGATCACATCATAGATGAAGAAATGGACACTGCCGCCCAGACGGCTGTTCATATCCAAGCCGAATACATTCTCCACCAGACTCGCCACAAGATCATACAGCCATTTCATTTTCAGCAGCTGATCATTTAAAAATTTGAATACAGACATATTGATCCCCTTTTACTGTTGATTTATTTTCATTTTCGTTATGCCCTTTTCTTCACTGGCACTGAGCAGATATTCTGGTACTGATCCTTATCTTTCAGACGGGACAGATCTTCGCCCAGGGATGGATAAGCAGAAAGGTTATCTTCAATATCCCGGAGAATATCCATCAGCAGCTGATTATCACGTTTGAGCGAATAATAAACGAATTTTTCCTTCCGCTCATCCTCCACCAGATTTAAGTCCCGAAGCTTTGCCAGGTTCTGTGAGATTCGCGGCTGTGAGATCTCCAGGATGCCTTCCATCTGACAGACACAGAGCTCTTCCTTATATAGCAGCATGATCATCCGCAGACGGTTTTCATCCGACAGCATCTTGAACATATTGATCAATTGATTCATAATTCCCCCCTATTTCATATAATCATATTAACATATCCTTATATGATTATATTATCTCTCTGCCGTACCCCTGTCAACTGGTTCACTGTTGTTTTTTGGAGTTTTTTGGATATCAGGTTTGGATTCGATCCGCCGATAAAATGGACCAGACGATAAAAAACCAGCCCTGGCCGGCTGGTTTTTGTGTTCCATGAAGTTCAGTGCAATCCAATGAGGTCAATGTTTTAGCCTTTACTCTGATGAAACGCTGAGCGGTTCGATCGGGCCATTTGATTCAACCATGCGCCGGCCCGTCTGGTGATGGTTATCGTTTCAGCGCCCAGGCGGGCCGGATATTCGGGCCTTCAAGGGTTCCGGATATTTTTGCCGGGTAGCCTTCCAGCACCAGGTCTTGTGCAAATTCGCTCCGCTGTTTGACCAGTGTACCGGATCGGACCAGGCAATTCCTGCCGATGCTGGAATAGTCACAGAGGATGGCCCCGGACTCAATGATACTGCCTGCGCCGATGACCGTTCCATGGATGATGCAGCCCGGGCCGATGGTCACATGATCCTCAATGATCAGTTCGTTGTCCGGGAGCAAATGCAGCACAGTATTTTCCAGGATCTGAACATTTTTCCCGATTCGCACCGGCCCGTGGGTATCGCCGATGATCCGCACCCCCGACCCGATGATCGAATCCGCTCCAATGGTGACATCACCGGTTATTTCTGCTGAATCATAGATCAAGGCCGAATCTGCGACCGGTGGTGTCCGATCGCCGAGTGAATATAGTTTCCCCATCTCTGTTCCCCCCGCCGGTTCATTTTCAATCAGATGTTCTTCGAATCCCTCCAGGCTGATATCATTCCCCCGCATCCGCAGGATCATGGCTTCATCAGCCTCCGTGAGACGGCGAATGATCCGTCCGGGTCTCCCGACCACCACCGAATGGTCCGGGATCTCCATGCCCCCGGCTATGATGGTCCCTTCCCCGAAAATACACTGGCTGCCCACTTTTGAACCGGGCAAAAACACGGTTCCGTTTCCGATCTCGCACAGATCGCCGATCCGGGCACCAATGGCGATGCACTTGTGCCCGAAGACCGTTTTACTGCCGATCTCAAGGGGCGATTCCGGTGTCCCGATGAGGACTGAATTTTCCAGGACCCAGGTCTGGTTGCCCAGCGTCACACTGTCCGCTTCAGAACGGATGACGCTTCCCTGGGCGATATATACCTTTTTGCCCAACCGGATCCTGCCGATCAGACGGGCCGAGTCGCGAATATCAAGAGTCTCCATCACACACCCCATTTCTTTCATTCACATGTAACTGCTGAGGGCTAAAAGTGGATTCCCAGGGAGCTCATTTATCCTCGGAAAAACCCGCCTCTGATGAGACGGGTCTGGTTTCCTGAACGATCCGATTAGAAGTCGAGATCTGCTTTCTGGACTTTGCCGTTCTCATCCATGCTGAAGGTCGTTACCTTGCTGACGAATGGAACACCGTCCTTCTTATCGCATTCGATCTGGTGGAACTTCTTTGAAGTCGGTCCGACTTCCTTGGAGAGCTTTTTGAAAAGCTTCATCAGCGATAATGGCTGCTCCGGCTCCTTGATGGTCACGATGCTGGTGTCCGGGATCTTGATGGCGTCATAGATGAGCCCTTCAAAATCGATGTCCGGGATGCCAGGGATCAGGTAGTACTTGGCTTCCTTCTCCAGGTCTTCGGCTTTCTTGACCTGTACAGCCGAGTGTGTTTTCTTGGTGATGGCCATCAGGTTTGCCATGAAGGGTCTGGTACCGGTGGACCGGTGACCGGCTACGATGATGTTTTCACCGTTGTTGATTGCTTCATCGATGTGGTTGCCGACGGTTTCGTTGAAAAATCCGTCATTGACAAATTTCATTAAAAATGGATTCATGTTATACCCCCAGTTTTGAAATAGTGAACATTCAATGGTGCTGCCAGCCAGGATGGTTCGCAGCGAATCGAATGAACAGTTTGTTATAATTATCAGTCTACCCTATTTTATCACATATTTATGCGACAACCAACAACCCGGCAGGGAAACCTTTTTCCTTCGTCTTTTTCTGGCTGATACGATATTCTCAGTTTTCCGACTGATTCTCCTGACTGGAGCCTGCCCTGGCACAGCGGATCCGCCATCAGATCCAACTGCTCTGGCAATGGCGCCGGCTGTCCGCCGCCGCCGCATGTTCATATACAAATCCAGGTATCCCAGGGCTTTAGTAAAGACTTTTTCATAAATATAAATGACTGATTAGCACTATTAGATTTTTATATATTGTTTGTAAATTAAGTCTTTCCATGAACAAAACATCAGAAGATAAGAGTAGAATAAAGGCGTAAAATGCAAGATCACAACCAGAGGCAAGATCACATCCAGAAACATGAATCAGCTCCGGTACAATGAACAGCTCCGATACAATGAACAGCTCCGGCACAATGAACAGCTCCGGCCCAACATAAAGCTCCCGCACTGCCATCCATTTCGCTGAACCGCCTTTAACTGCCAGATACTCTTTTTTCCCATCGCATGCAACAATCAGTGAAAGGAGAAAAAATGATGAAGGAAGATCTTAACCATGCAGATCTTATCCCCGAAAAAGATGATATGAAACCCGGCGGAATGATCGACGGAATCATGAAAGAGGAAGCCAAAACCGAAGTCAAGAACCGCAGGATCTCCGAAGATCCTTCGACGTTGGATGATGTTCTTCAGGAGGAACACGAAAAGAAACAAAAGTAGCGGACCTTCCATTGCTCGGAGTGGGCCCATAAAAATCACTGAAAAACCACTGCAAAAGCAAACTGCTTAACACGCCATGAGAGGCCGCTCCGGCCTCTCATTTCTGTTCTCCGGGAGGTTGCCGGAACCGCTTAGCGGCATTTGATTTCCGGCAGAAACCAGGTGGGTACGGGATTTCTGAAGTCATCGAACCACTCCAGGACCGAACCGGCCTGATCCAGCATGGTGTTAACTTCATCCATCCCAAAGGAAATGGCCCATGGAACGGAGGACAGGGTATTGCTGGCAATGTAGAATGCCAGCAGGCGAAAGAACGCCATGGGCGGATCACCCTCAAAGTAACCGCGGAGCTGCCCGGTGGCAAACCAGGGACTGAGCTGAGCACTCCAGACGATCCGGTTGAATTCTTCCCAGGGATCGCCATGGTCACAGCGGTCAAAATCGATGATGAACAGTCTGTCTCTGTTTGAAAGGACCATATTGCCGACATGATAATCACCATGATGGAAGCACTGCGGGCGATTTTCCAGCAGACTCCGATTCTCCCGGAGATAGTCCAAAATCACCTGATCACCGGGGATTTTGATCCTGCAGGTCTCATACACTTCGATCTTTCGATCTGTTTTCCGGTTAAATCGCAGGGCCCAGTCCAATGCATCGGCCGGTGCGGGAACGCCATGGATTCGTTTCAGGATCTGACCCGACCGGATCCCAAGCTGATACTGACGGACAGGGCTCAGTGCAGGGATCCTATGCTGCGCATCTTCCCCCTCAACCCAGCGCAGCAGCGTATAAACCTTCGTTCCTTCGGCGCACCACCCAAAATCCAGGGGCTGCGCCATGGGGATCCCAAAGTCAGACAGCTGCTTCATCAAGGCGAATTCCCGGCGCTTCTTATCGTGGCTTGCTGCCGCCGCCAGTCTCACAAGGAGCGTTTCCCCGGCTGTTGTTCCAATGATATACTTTTCATCCGCCGACCACCCTTTGGTCAGTTTTTCGATCCTCTCAAAGGACCTCCAGCCGGGGATCTCCTTCAGGGATTCCATGAGTTGCAGTTCCATTTTTATCCCTTTCCCCGTTTTTTCATCTGTCCGGACGCTTTGGCCCCCGGATCCGATTTTTTTGTTTTCTGATCCTTCTGCTCATGGAAGGCTTTCAATTCTTCCAGGGATTCCTTATGATGTCTGGCTTCCAGTTTGGGGAATGCGCGGATCAGCCGATGCTCGCCGGGGAGGCTGGACCCCAGCAGATCCTGTCTGAGCTGCCTGATTTCTTCCAGCGGTTCGTCCTTTTGTGTCCATTCCCGGTTTTTCATTTTCATGAGGACCTGCTCGAATTTTAAAGCCTGGGTCTTTTCCAGACGCTCATGTAATTCTGTTCTTTCCTTTTCCCAGCGATCTTCCAGATCTTCCTTCATGTCAGTCAGGCGATCTTCCAGGTCTTCCTTCATGTCAGTCATATGAAAGACGCCATGGGCCACTTTGGACCCCATCTCATCCGAGCTTTGCCGGATCATGGCAGTCAGTTCCTGGAGATGCTCCAGTTTTCGATTCAGTTTGAAAATCGTGTTGACCGTCACGATCAGATCCGCGATGAGAAGCATCAGCAGGATCACCGCGATCAACAGAGCCAGCGTATCCGGGATCGCCCGAATCAGCTGCAGCACGCGGGGATGAACCAGCTGAACGATGAAAACACAGGCCAGACCCCACCCCACTGAAAACAACGGACAGATGTAACCGCCCAGATTATAGGGCCGGTCCGAATAATCCCACCATTTTTTATGGAACAGTTTTTCCAGCAGGAGGCCGGTGATGAGTTCAAGCAGGCTGGTGATGACAACTGCGCCAGCGAACAGGAGCAGAAGGTTCTCCCTGACAGGGTTCAGTAAACTGGTGACCCCAATGACCCCGGTCCCGTAAATGGGACACCATGGTCCATTGAGAAACCCTGCATTAATGAAGCTCCCCCGGGTCATGGCGCCATAGCTGACTTCAATGAGCCAGCCCAACATGGCATAAACAAAAAAAATCAAGATAATATCCGGCATCAGCCTATCCCCCGATCACAAGATCCGTGCAATGATCTTCTGACACCATT
>CAYYVR010000139.1:0-4246 GCA_964475185.1 uncultured Clostridium sp.
CTTCTGCGTGAAACTTCTGCGTGAATCTAATGGATAAATGGTTTAATATAAAGGTTTTGAGACCATGGTCTGATTGAGATCGATCTGGACGATGGGTTCTGAATCCATCAGTTCAAGAAGATCTTCCGCTTCGGCATATACGAGGACACCCATGGTTTTGATGCCTTCCCCTTCGATGTAGTCTCTGGCCTGCTCCAGATCTGTCAGACCCATCCCCTGACTCAGGATCTCAAGTTCATCCGACCTGTCTGCGGTGTAATCCAGCAGCGCTTTAAAATGCGCTTCGTAGGCCATGGCTTCCAATGAGATGCCGGGCTCCGTCTGATGGCCCCGCTGAGTCAGCCACTCCATGATGAAAAATCCGGGATAATCCTGGCTGATCCCCTCATCGGCCAGCAGCGCGCCATCTGCTCCTGCATCCATCAGCTGGATCCCCACGATCCTGCCCTGGCCTGCATCTGGCGATTCCGTTCGAATGGCTGCCCATTGGAAGGTGATTTCCGGATACTTCTTCTCCAATTCAGTCACCTGCTGCATGGTCAGGTCTTCCCCGAAATACAGCGTGGCAGAAACGTAGGTCAGCGGATTGAACCGCTCAAGAGTTTCTCTGACTTTTTCCTGATATGCTGCATGGTTTGCCGGATCCTGTGGAAAACGACGGGCCATGAAGTGATTATCCTGAAAAATCGGATCGGAAACAACATCTGTGATCTTACCCCGTACGATGGACTGGTCCACGCTGTAGTACGCCTTCGAGAAAGTGTCCAGATATCCGTACTTCACCTGGTATCTGCCGAACTGCCGGGGCGTGACCATGCCTGTGCTCACCGTGAACCCGGGTCGATGGAGCTCGGTCAGGGCGTAGATATCATAGCTCAGGTCGGGCAAGCGGTCAGAAAGACTCTGCCGGCCCGGATCATAGAACATGGCATCCATAAGGGGCGACAGAATGAAAAACACCCCCAGAAACAAGGCGGTCGTTATGGCCACCGCGCTCAGAACGACCCGGCGCAGACGTTTTGTGACGTGCTGGCGCACCTGCAGTGCTTCTGGAATGGCATCTGCCCATGGTTCCGCCGAGGCCACGGACTCTGGCCCACCCAATCGGGCCTCTTCCTCCTCCAGGAGAAATGCCTCCATGGCCTCGAACCGGTCCAGTTCCTCGCGAATCCTTCGGGCTTCCTCCGGCGGCAGTTCGCCCAGGGAATAAAGTGTGAGTTTTTCTTTATAATTCATGTTCACCCTCCAAATTGATTTTCAGCTGAGTTCTGGCCCGGTGCAGCCGCACCTTTGCATTCCCCGGTGTGATCCCGTGGATCCCTGCGATCTGGCGCAGGGAAAATCCGCTGAAATAGTACAGGATCAAAATCTCCCGATGAGCCCGGGGCAGCTCCAGGATCGTCCGGCAGAGGTTCTCACGGGCCTCTGACTGAATCAGGTCTTCCATGGGTCCAGGCATCGTTTCTGTGAGCCTGGATTTGTCTTCATAAACCAGTTTTCCGTCTTTTTTCAGCTGGTCGAGATACAGATTCCTGCAGACCCGAAAGAGCCAGAATTTAAAATGGTCTGCATTCACGTCCGCTGACAGGTATGCCTTGAGAAAGACATCGCTGGTCAGATCCTGAGCCAGGTGATGATCCCGGCAAAGCGACAGGGAATAAAGAAATAATTCCCGGTAGTATTTCCGGTAGATCTCTTCCATGATATCCCGCTTCAACCCATCACCCCGCTTTCACTTAATAAACGATCGAACCCTATGAAAGGTTACAGCATTTCCTTTTTTATACACCATTTGTCAGGCTCCAGCCATTCCTGTGTTACGTTCTATCTGGCCCCTGACCGACGAATACCCCCGGTTCCACCACCCATTGACGGTGAAACCGGGGGTATTGAAAGATCAGAGATCCTTCACTGCTATTTACTGGCAAGATCCTTTTCTTTTTTCTTCTTGTTGTCTTCCAGAACTTTTTCAAACTCATCTAGGATCCCGGTCAGCACGTCCTCTGGCAGCACTTTTCTTGCCAGGGGCATAAACTCCTTTTCTTCTTCCTTCATGTGGTGGTCCAGGACTTCTTTCAATACGCTGAACTTGGCATCCCATGTATCATTTTCAACCGAAGTCCGCTCCAGAACGCTGAACTGGTAACTGCCCAGACTGTGTTCTTCCACCATCTCCCTGACGACTTCTTCATCTTCGCCGGTGACCTTTTCTTTGACTTTGGGGAAAATTACCGTTTCTTCCGCTTCATGATGCCCATGCAGCTTCGCATAGAGATCTCTGAACAATTCTTTTTTCTTATCGCCCTTTGCCGATTCGATCTGATTCATCAGGTCTCTGAATTTGTCGTGTTCCTCTTTGATGTGGGTCAATACGTCCATCCTCATGCCTCCTGGTGATATTTATTATCAAGCTCTGACTGAGCTTAAATTCTCTCAAACTGCCTGTACCGTCATTGTACATGATGGCTGATTTTTGTGTCAACGTTTACCAAGTTTCAGCAAACGCACCCATTTCAAGCAGTTCAAATTCTTCAGGTCATATTCTTCAGGTCATATGATGAAATTCAGATTTGTGCAGGTATATTGTTTCCTTCAGTTTAAAAATTCTTTTCGGTTCCAATACCCCTCCCATTATTTAAACTCTTTATCCAGGATCGGCTTTCCTTCTGCGTCAACCATTACAGTCAGACCCATGCCATAGCCCTCAAGATGAGCAAGGTAGAGTACCCCGGTTTCATTATCGCGAATTATTTTACTGACGGATAAATTCCCTTCCTTATAAACTTCTTCAAACCGTTTATTTTTCATTATAATTTCCTCTCACGTTTCGATCCCAATTGATCGATCAGAAATGATTACGTTCCACTCCGCATAAAAGGTTAAACCCTTCTTCAGGCACTCTGCTCGTATGGACTCATCTCATATAGACTCATCTCGTCCGGCCCCGAAGCGGTCCATGGGGCCATCTCGAAAACAGAGATCTGCCGGGGCCTGTCATCAGATCGGAAGCCGGCTGATGAGAAACCCTCCGGCCAGCAGACTTGCTGCGTTGGCCAGGATGGTGAACCCGATGGCTCGGGCTCTGGACTGCTCTTTGAGTCCTGTGGAAAAAGCGATGAGCTCAATGACCAGAACGATGACTTCCAGCAGGAGCAGGCCCAGGGGCCAGTACCCGCCGATCTCAGGTCCCGTCAGCATGGCGTTGAGACCGATCTGGGTGATCAGATTGACGGTGAGAAACAAGCCCCAGCTTTTGCGGCTGCGGTAGCCGAACAACCAGAAAACCGCTCCTTCGATGAGGAGTGTTGCCGCCACCCGCATCGCCACCAGAAGCGGCACCCGACAGGGAGACTGTCCTGGTGTGACGGACTGCGCCGCAAAGTCCAGGGTGACCAGGTTGTTGTACTCGCGGAACGTTCCTTCCGGCAGTGCGGCCTCAAAGGTTTTTCCGCCGCCGGCAACCTGGAGCCTGGCTCCTTCAAGGTCCCTGCGCGGACCGGGCGCCAGGTGATAGAAAAACCGGAAGTAGACTTCCCATGCCTTGATCTGTTTTTCCAGTTCCACAGGGGCCGCCACTGACTCGGTAAATGCAATGGCCACGGTAAGATCCTCCGGCGGATTTAAAACCAGCACCGTCAGCCCCGGCGGTTCCGCCGAATTGCCATAGGCGATCTCCCCTGGAAAAAGGCCCAGCCACAGCATCATCAGCAGCAGCACTGCAAATAACCCCGCTCGGTGTTTCATTTGATTCCTCCTCGCCGCACCTTGCGGCCCAAAGAAGAGACCGCATCGGCCCCCATGATCACGATCGTGTGCGATTCTCCCCCTGTTGGTACTCCACGAACTGGATCTTCAGTCCGTTGGGGTCCAGAACAAAAACGAACCGGGTCTGGGGATTTGGCTGAAAGGGTCCGCTCTCAATGGGAATGCCGTGTTCGGCCAGCATTTTCAGCACCTCCTCCAGGGACTCCACTTCAAACCCCCAGGAAATATCCGGACCCACGACGGGCTTTGGGATGTCGGCCTGTTGGATCAGTTCGATTTTGGTGTCACCGTCTCCCAGGAAGGCGATTTCCATGCCCGGCCCGGCGGGAAACCTTCGCATCAGCTGCAGACCGATGAGATCCCGGTAAAACTTCAGTGATTCATCCATGTCTCTGACATGCAATGTACTCCAGCAAAACTTCATTGTTATCCTCCTGTCTATCCTTCTGTTTATCTGTTTATCCTCCTGTTTATCCTCCTG
>CAYYVR010000139.1:4346-6620 GCA_964475185.1 uncultured Clostridium sp.
CTGTTTATCCTCCTGTTTATCCTCCTGAAACTCAGATCATGATCCAGGATCCTTTGGCGTTCCGTGAGTGTTCCATCCCATCTTTTATGGACTGGCAGGCCAGCCAGGGTTCGGTCATCTCCTCTGATCGTTCATATGGAACACATCGTATCCCAGCGTAGTCTGCTGTTCTGACGATCGGTCCGGAGTCTGGGATCAGCCCAGCTGCGCTCTGAAATGGAGCAGATCCCAGATGGTGGTGAGACCCAGGATCTTTTCGGTCGCCTTCCCCCGTTCGGTGAAAAAAATCACTTCAAGGCGGCGTTCCGCCTGGGGTTTTTCCGAAAACTTTTCCTCCACCTGGCCCACTGTGGCCCGACGGGACATGAACTCAAACCGCTCGCTGACGTGATTGTCGATGTTCAGCAGTCCCCTGAACGCCCCGATGGCATGGTCATCCTCTTCCAGAAATGCTCCCTCTTTGGCAATGAACGAAAACAGGGTATCCTGACTGAACACGCCCATGAGCTGCTGATCCTCCAGCACCGGAACATAACTGTATTTTTGTTCGTGCATGGTCTTCAGGACATCGAAGGTCCCTGCTTGGGGTGAGACCCAGTACATCCGGTCCTTGCGGATCACAATGGTCTCCATGGCCAGGGGCGGCTGCATGATCCGGTCTCTGAGTTCGCCAAACCGCTTCACTTCTTCAGCCAGTGGCTCGGCGATGACTTTTTCCTGTGCGTTACGGCCGCCTCCGTAGCGGTGAACAATGGCATTGCGCAGGCTTCCGTAAGAGAGCAGTTCAAAATATTCACTGCGGGGAATCTCCCCGGTTTCTTCCAGCATCCTCAGCTTTTCACTGAAAGGATCATAGTCCCGGTTTGTCATTCCCAGCTGAAGAAGACGCTGCTGCAGAAACTGATCCAGTTCATTGTAAATGGCGATCAGCCGTTCTGCCTGTGTTTTGTTTTCCATGGAGCTCCTTTCGATGCGATGCATCCTCTGACAGCGCCACAGCCGGGCTCATGATTTGCTGTGACTCAAGCAGGCCCAGGAGCAACTTGAACGGTCACTCAAAGAAGGCTTTGCGCTGCATGGATGACTTGATCCCCGTTGGGATCCCAAAGACCTGACAGGCTGGGCTGACTCCGCAGGAGAAATAACCCCCGCCTGCATGTATCATCCTCTCAGGTCCTTCGGATGTACCCTTCCTGACCTCTGATGGCAAATAAAAGTCGAATGTAAAGCTCCTGATACGGGATGAAGCGTTCTGAACGGATCAGGTCGATGATCTCCTGTTCGTCGGCCCATCGCACCGATTGAACTTCTTCCGGCTGAAGAAGGAGCTTCGCCGGATCAAGCTCTTTCTCAAGGAGGTAGATGTCGTCAAACCCTTTTTCAAAGGAAAGCCTTAAGGCGGGCCGGATGCCTGCAAAGGATGCTTCGATCCCCAGTTCTTCCTTCAGTTCGCGGGTGATGGCCATCTGGCTCGATTCTTCGGCGCAGGCTCTGCCCCCGACGGTGATATCCCACAGATCCGGCCATCGCTCTTTGGTCGGCTGACGATGCTGGATGAGCATTTTCCCGGCTGAATTAAAGATACAGACATGGACGACCAGATGATACTGGCCTGGCCCGATCGGGTCATCCGAAGCCATCTGCCCCCCGGTGCGTTTGCCCTCCATATCATAAATGTCCCATTGTTCCATCGTGACCTCCTGATCCCCCGTTTGTGCATTTCCTTCACGAACTGTCTGGGGATGCGCCTTATTGCCGTTGATCTTTTTTCAATTCTTTCATCTTCGCCCTCTACGTCCATTTTAACCAATCCCGGGCCCCTTGGCCATGGGATGGCAAGCCCCCCGGAAAAACATGTTCCGGGGGGGTTGTGAAAATTCAATGAAACAATTGTTGCTGCACTGGGACCTGCTTATTTCAGATCCAGACTCTTGTTGATCCTTGCGACATCGAAGCCGACGATGATCTCTCCGGCAATGTCGATGACGGGCACGCCGCGCTGTCCCGATTTCTGGATCATTTCCATGGCACCAGCCCGGTCCAGTCCCACATTGACTTCCGTGAAGGGTACATTCTTGCTCTTGAGGTAATCCTTTACCTTAAAACACCAGGGTCATGTGTTTGTGCTGTAGACTGTTACATTTTTCATTCGTTATTCCTCCATCGATTGATTGGCTTCCCTTTGGGAAGTTCGTTGGATCTCATCGGGCAGTCCGAAACGTATTCAGCGCGCGTCCGATGATCGACCCAGTCCTAAAACCACTGATACGTTTT
>CAYYVR010000140.1:0-6576 GCA_964475185.1 uncultured Clostridium sp.
TCTGCGTTCTGCGTTCTGCGTTTCATCTTTCACTTTTCCTGTGGTTGTGATGGACCTGATGGTGCTGATCGGTCACTGCCTGTTGCCCTCATGGTGAGGTCGGGCATTGACGATCTTTGAAACGGAGGATTCTGACAGTCCGCCAAAAACTGTTCCGATCTCGCGAAGGGACAGGGTCGAGCAGGCTTTCATCTGGTTGATCATCTGATTGCGAAGCGGTTTGTCCTTTTTCAGCGCCGAAAAGTCGATCCCCAGCTCCTTGAGCTGATCGGCCAGCCGGACGGCGGCGGCTTCGACAGTTTCGATGCGTTCCTGGCAGCCTCTCTGATACGTGCACTGCAGGGAACCCGGCATGCTCTCAAAGGACGTTTCATCCAGAACAGTCATGTCTGCGATATGCTTCAGGAATTCACTGCAGGAAGAAAAGTCCGTCATCGGACTGACAGCGGTTCCCTCCACCTGACTTTTCTGCGGATCCGCCATCGCCGATGAGAGCAGTTCACTCTGGAACCGGTCTTTGAACAGACAGCCTTCACATTGCTTGTAGATCGAATACCGGATGTTGATCTCTTTCATTACTTTGGAGATATCACAGCCGTTGGAGTCCAGGATCAGATCATACTGATCCGCATTGGATACACAGTAGGCCATGACCTGAAAATTGTTTTTTTCGCCGGCCAGCCGAAGGATCTCCAAAAACTGATCCCGGTCCTCCGCATCGGCGAACAGACGGGTCAGGCCGCTGCCGCGCTGCCGGATGTGATATGTACCATAATTGTCTTTCACTCTGGATTTTCTTGGCATGGTCTCACCTCAATATTAATCATAACAGAAATTACCATAAATTCAAGTACCGTCCCCAAAACAAAAATGCATCCACCCCCTCAGGAGGGCTGATGCATTTTTGAGCGTCTGCGAACTTGCCGGATGGATCCTGCGATCGATTTACCGGAGGCCGTATTCTGCTTCCAGCTGGTCCATCAGTTCGGAAAAGTCTTTCAGGGTGTCTTCCAGCGGCTTAGGGGTCGTGATGTCGACGCCGGCATCCTTCATGACATCCACCGGATAATTGGAAGATCCGGCCTTGAGGAACCGGTCGATGTAGCGCCGGGCCGCTTCTTCGCCCTCATTGAGGATGGTGCGGGCAAAGGACGATGCCATGGCATAGCCGGTGGCATACTGGTAGACGTAGAAGTCATTGTAGAAATGCGGGATCCTGGCCCACTCATACTTGATGGCTTCATCGATGATGATGTCACTGCCGAAGAAGGTCCGGTTCAGATCCAGCCAGATCTGGTCAAGATCGCCGGCATTGAGCTGTTCACCGGCCTCCAGGCGTTCATGGGTGACTTTCTCGAAGGTGGCAAACATCAGCTGACGGTAAACGGTCGTCCGAACCTGTTCCAGCTCCTGATTGATGAGGGCGATGCGCTTGTCCCGGTCCGTTTCTTTTTTGATCAGATCATGGATCAGAAGCTTTTCATTGCAGGTGGAGGCCACTTCAGCCAGGAAGATGGAATACCCGCCGTATATGTAGGGCTGATTGCCCCGGGAATAGAACGAATGCATCGAGTGGCCCATTTCATGGACAAACGTGGATACATCCGACATGGTGCCGTCAAAGTTCAGGGAGATGTAAGGCATGGTGTCATAGACGCCCGATGAATAGGCACCTGACCGCTTGCCGACATTTTCATATTTGTCGATCCAGCCGTTGTCGATGCCGGCTTTGAAGTTAGCCATGTATTCCTCCCCCATGGGCCTTAACCCTGCCAGGGCAATGTCAACGGCTTCCTCAAAGCTGTAGCGGTCACCGCCGGCCTGTGCCAGGGGAACATACAGATCGTACAGATGCATTTCGTCCAGACCGAGGATCCGTTTTTTCAACGCCACATACCGGTGAAGGAGCGCCACATTGTCATGGATGGTGTCGATGGAGTTATAGAACACCGATACCGGAATATTATTGGGTTTCAGTGCTTTTTCAACACTGTTCTCATATTTTCTCAGTCTGGCTTCAATGATCCAGTCCTTCATGTTGGTGGTCAGGAGAAACGCCAGGGTGTTTTCAGTTTTTCCGTACGTATTGTGGAGGGCTTCAAAGGCATTTTTCCGAAGGACCCGGTCTTTGGATTTGATGAGCTGACCGTAGGAACCGTTGGTGAGCAAATGCTTTTCGCCGGATTCGTCCTCCACCTGCGGGAACGTCATTTCCGCATTGGAGAAGATCCCGAAGGCGCTCTGGGAAGCGCTGCGGACTTCGCCGAAGGACGCCATGACCTCTTCCTTGTCATTGGACAGGATATGATCGCGCAGCCGGCGTTTGCGTTCCAGATGGAACCGGTAGGGCGCCGCTTCCGGCGCGTCGATGATGGCCTCAAATACCTCATCAGGCAAGGCCAGGATCTCCGGTTCGGCGAAAGCTGACACTTCTCCGTACTGGGTGAAGAGGGCGCGGCCTCTCTGATTGAGCGTCTGCATGGCCTGATTGGTCATGTCTTCGTTGTATTTCAAATTGCCGTAGACAAAAATCTTGCCCAGCAGCCGTTCGGTTTCCTCTTCCATTTCAGCAAAATGGAGATAACTGGCGGCATCTTTGATGGTTCCTCTGAGTTCGCCGAACCCGGCGATCAGTTTTTTCACTTTCTCAAAGTCAGCCTCATATTCCGTTAAATCGGCGTAGATGGCTGCCACGTTCCATTGGTCCTCAGGCCGGACCTGATCGCGTTTGATCAATTCTTTCATTCATTCCTCCGTTTTTTCAGCGCCGGCAGTGTCTTTGCGTTTCGCACGTCATGGATCTGCCGGCCCGTAAGTTTCAGTTGCTTCCATCTTACCAAAAACTCCCCACCATCGGTGAGGAGTCCGCTACAGATATGAATGATGATATACAGTATTTGGTCACATTCCCCAGGCTCAGATGGAACGGGCGCGTGCCAGACCGGGACCTGATCCTACAGTGTCAGCAGCCAGGCGATCAGAGGAATGGTGAACACGGACGCCAGTGTCGTGAGAAATACCGCCTGCGTGGACAGTGCGATCTCCCGGTCGTGATGATTGGCCAGGATCACCGACATGGTCGCAATGGGCATTGCCAGTACGATGACGGTGACGCCGATGATCAGCGGATCATCGATGACCAGACGGAGGATCAGGTAGGCGATGGCCGGAAGAACGATCTGTTTGATGAAAATATACGGATACAGCCTCACTTCCGTGAATACCTGGCGCAGCGGAATGGCTGACAGGCTGATGCCGATCAGCAGCATCGCCAGCGGGGTCGTCGTACCGCCCACGGCTGTAAAGGCACTCAGGAAAGGTTCCGGCAGGCCAATGCCGGTCAGGAACATCAGGATCGCAAGGAGCGACGCGATGACGGCGGGAGTCAGGAAACTCCTTGGATCCATGGATAATTTACGGCCGCTGTAGAGCGAGATGCCGTAAGTAAACGACAGGACGTTGAACAGCAGGTTGAAAATCACGGCAATGATCAGAGCCCTGGGCCCGAAAATCGCGTCAATGACCGGGAAGCCCATGAAGGCGATATTGGAAAAGGTCGTAAAAAACACATAGATCGGCTCCTGCTTTTTCGGAACCCGGAGCAGGCGGCTGATGAGATGGCCCATGAGCGGAGCCGCCAGATAGGAGACCACCGCCACGAGGAAGGTAATGATGACCGTTTGCTGCGCACCGGTGCGGTCGGCCCCGGAAACCGAGGAAAGCATCAGCATCGGCAATGAAATTTTAAGGGTGAAACTTGAGATGCTTTTTTGAAAATGCTGTTCGACCATTCCGGTTTTCGTTGCCAGATAACCGATGATCATGATGGTGAACAGCATCACCATCTGGTTGATGACGACCATAATATCCAAACTGAGTACCTCCTGTTAATGTCAGATCCTGTCAGCTGCTGTCAGCTGCTGTCAGACTGTTCCCGATGTCCGGCCCTGGATCGCAAGAAATAGTCTCCCCACGTCACGGGGTTTGACCCCAGGCTCTGAGATCCCTTGTGATCCGGATCCGGATCCGACTCTTTGAAAAATTGAAGACAGGCAGCGAGCCTGTCGAGGAAAGATGAAGTTAAAGGTCATTGGGGCAGAAAATGACCGAATCATCTGAAAAGCGTTCGATTCGGGCCAGCGAATGGATCCGGTATCCCAGATCACGGAATTTCTTCCCGCCCGGCTGAAATGCTTTTTCAATGCCGATGCCGATCCCGACGACGGTACTGCCGGCCTGATCACATAAATCGATGAGCCCTTTCAGCGCTTCGCCGTTGGCCAGGAAGTCATCGATGATGAGGACCCGGTCCTCGGGCAGAAGATACTTGCGATCCACGACGATGTCATTTTTCTTCTGCTTGGTATAGGAATACACATGGCTGGTGTATACATCGTTCCCAAGCGTCAGAGACTGAATCTTCTTGGCGAAGAGCACCGGGACCCTGAAATGGACGGCGGCCGCATAAGCCAGGGCGATGCCTGACACTTCAAGGGTCAGGATCTTGGTGACCCCCAGATCCCTGAATGTATCATAGAACTCCCGTCCCATTTCCTCAAACAGTTCCGTGTCGATCATGTGATTGATGAAATTATCTACTTTAAGGATCTCTCCAGGCAGGATCCGACCCTCATTTAATATTTTCTCTTCCAGTTTTTTCATGGCGTCCCCCAAAAATCGTTATTTTTCTATTATAGCAACTTCCTGGGATATTACCATTTACACCTGAAAAGTTCCAGGCGAAAAGTACCTCACGGAAAAGCTGCCAGCTTATAGCCTCTCATCTCAAAGGCCCGGCTCAAAGGTTCCCAGCTCAAAAATAACATGATTGTGCAGGATCAGGTTCATCAACCCGTGGACAGGGCCTGACATCCCGCTGCAGTATGATCAACTGCTTATGAGGAAGGATGACTGGTGAATGTGAGAAAGATTTGAATCGGACATTAAAACACAGTGAACGATCTGCATTTACTCTATCTGACGGTTCGCTGAAGGGTATAATCCAACCAAGACAGGATAACTTTTTTTCTTTGAATGGGCGTTTCGGCGGCAGATTCTCCCCGAAACTCAGGATCTGAAATCCATCAGTCCGGTTACAGGCGTTTCTGGAAATTCCCGAAGACCTGACTTCCCTCCGTTGAGATAATGAAGGCTTTGGGGTCGACTTTGACAACGATCCGGCGCAGCATGGGCCGCTCCATTTTGTTGATCATGGTCGTATGGATGAAGGTATGCTCCCCGGTATAAGCCCCGGCCCCGTCCCAGTTGGTGACGCCCCGGCCCATTTCCTTCATGATGGCCTGGTCCACGCCTTCCTTCTTGGTGAAGATCATGACCCAGACATTGATGTTCTGGATATGGACCTTATCGATGGCCACTGATGCCACGGCATTAAAAATGAAAGAATAGACGATGGTTTCAAAATTCTGCGTCATCGCAAGAATGGAAAAGACAATGAGGTTGACCATGATCGCTGCTCTGCCCACGCTGAAGTTGGGATATTTACGGGTGAAATACAGGCCGATGATATCCATTCCGCCGGCGGAATAGCCTGAGATCAGCGTGAGTCCTGTCCCGACGCCGCACAGAACGCCGCCGACCATCGCCGCCGTGAGAAAATCGTGGATAATCGGCTCCGCCGGAATGGGTACAAACGTCATCAATCCTGTCAGGACCGTCGTCATGATGAGCGTCCGTACGAAGAAAAACTTCCCCAGACTGCGGTAAGCAAGAAGAAACAGAGGAATATTGATGAGGTAATAGAGCAGTCCTGAGATGTCAAAGGATGGCTGTGCGATCCCCAGGGCGATCCAGACCGAGCGGAGGATCTGTGCAAATCCGATGATTCCGCCGGAGAAAAACCGAAGCGGCTGGATAAACAGGTTGAACCCCAGTGAAAACAGCACCATCCCGAGAAAACCCAGGCTGAAGCTTCGAATCAATGCAAATTGTTTTGCTGTTATTTTCATAAAGACCTCCAAAAATCAGTGCAATTCCATCTTATCACCACACGACGGGGAAATGAAACAGTTTTCAGTCAATCAGGAACAACCGCAAACTACCGCTGCGCGGTCCGCCCCCCTCAGATCCCAATGGACCGCAGTGAACAGAACTCATTACGCAAAAAAAATTGGCCAAAGGCCAGGAGGATCACGAATGGAATACAAGATGAATGTTGAGATCGATCTGGAACGACCCCTGGAGGCAGATGTATCGGAAAACGAGAAAATCACGGGATTCATTCAGTTTCTGACCCAGCAGGGTTACGTCGTGCCGGACAGCGTTGAGATCGACCCGGCCACCGGCCATGTCAAACTGAAAGTCACCGAAGCGCTGCTTTTGTACGCTGAAAAATTTCTGAAATAGGAGGACCATATGAAAAAGATTTTTCTTGAGATCACCAGCGACCGCCCCATCGATCTGAACCTGAACAGCTTCAAAGCCCAGGGTGCCCTGATGATCGCCCACATGGGCGGCTACATCGACAAAGGATCGATCCAGTATGATCCGGTCAACTCCACCTTAAGGAAACACTGATTATTAAAGGTTGGTGCTTCCTTATTTGGTAGTTTTGTC
>CAYYVR010000141.1:0-6441 GCA_964475185.1 uncultured Clostridium sp.
GTCGTTTTCCGATTCGGGTTCCTATGAAGAATTCAAAGCACGCTGCACCGATGCGGTGCTGAAGGCCCTGGAGGGTTCGGTGTTTCCCGGGATCATCGAAAAAACCCTGTTCACCGTCTGCGCCACGCCGCTGACCATTGAGCGGGAAACGGGCAATGCCCATGGCGCCATTACCGGGTGGGCCTTCACCAATTCGCAGATGCCGGCGGAAGACCGTTTTGTGAAAATCGCCGAATCGCTGAAAACACCGATCCCGGATGTCTGCCAGTGCGGTCAGTGGAGTTTCAGTCCTTCCGGCCTGCCGGTGAGTATTCTCACCGGCAAAATGGCAGCCGGTGCGGTGAAAAAAGATTTGGCGGGACCCAAACGATGAGGACCGGTATCATGGAAGCGGCCGTCACCGCCGCACCCGAACTGGTTTTCGGGCCGGGCCGGGTCCTTGAACTGGGCCTGTATTTCGGGGGCCCGGGCGGCGAAGGGGGAGCTGCTGCTGTTTCTCGATGCCGATGTCCGGCTGGCCCCGGATGGACTGGAGCGCCTGCTTCACGCGCAGCAGTCCCTGGGGGGGGGACGGTGTCGGTGCAGCCCTGGCACCGGACCCAAAAGGCCTATGAGCAGAGCTCGCTGATGTTCAATCTGCTCCAGATCGGCGCCAACGGCGCCGCCATGGCAGAACCCGTCCAGATGGGCCTGTACGGTCCGGTGATCCTCATGTCACCGGCGGATTACTGGCAGATCGGCGGCCATGAGACGGTCCGGGGGTCCATCGTGGAGGATGTGGCGCTGGGTCTTGCCCTCAAACAGGCGGGGCTGCCCTATAAGACTTTCATCGGCGACGAATCCGTCGCCTTCCGGATGTATCCCGGGGGATTTCGGAGC
This sequence comes from uncultured Clostridium sp., assembly GCA_964475185.1. Lineage (GTDB taxonomy): Bacteria > Bacillota > Clostridia > Clostridiales > Clostridiaceae > JG1575. The sequence continues at coordinate 880 of CAYYVR010000141.1, forward strand.
CTGATCCAGGGCTGGACGAAGAATCTGGCCTCCGGCGCCGCCAAAGCACCGCTCCATCTGCTGATCCTGACCTTTCTGTGGATCACGTCCATGATGTCCGTCCCGGTCCAGCTGATCCGCTACGGGATCCTGGGTGAATTTCAGTGGGTGATCCTCTACGCGGCCCTATACCTGGTCTGGATCCTGTTCCTGGTGAAGACGGTGCCCAGGATCGGCCGATTCCGGCCATGGATCATCGCATTGTATCCGGTGTCGCTGGTCCTGATGGTCTGGGTATTTGCCGTTTCGCTGTTCAACAAACTGTCCGGCCGCAAGGTCCTGTGGAAAGGCCGGGCCATCGATACGGGGGGTAAGCCATGCGAGTGATTTTCCTGAACCGGCCGGTGACGATCCTGTTGACCTTCATCCTCTGGGGCATCATCCAGGTGGCCGCCGCTCTGATCTGCCTCCATCTGCCGGATCGGTTCTTTGCACCGGATTCCGCCCTGTTCCGGTCCCGCCGGTTTGAGCAGGAAGGAACCCTCTACCTGAGAGTTTTTGCCGTCCACCGCTGGAAGCACCTGCTGCCCGACGGAGGCGCCGCCTGGAAAAAGAAAGGCTTTCAGAAAAAACGGCTGGACAACACCGGTGCAGTGAATCTGAATCGCTTTCTGGTGGAATCGGCCCGGGGGGAAATGACCCACTGGCTGGCGATCCTGCCCTTCTGGGTCTTCGGATTCTTCACGCCAGGCTATGTCCTCTGGATGATGCTGGCCTACGCCCTGGTGATCAACCTGCCCTGCATCATCGTCCAGCGCTATAACCGTCCCAGGATCCACCGGCTGCTCCGGCTGATGAATGAAAAAGGGAAAGAAAACAGGAAAGAAAAGAGGGAAGGATAGCAGCGACGGAAACGGATCAGAGACCGATCCATCAATTCAACAAAATAACATCTTCAGCAGACGCAGCAGCTCCAGCAGCTTCAGCAGGGGCAACAGTTTCACAGCGTCATTTTCACAGCATCATTCTTTACATAGAAATTTTTACAGTTTACTGGGGAACGCATATTCAATGAAATGGAGAAGCTGAGGTGTGAGTTAACGGACGGATCGCTCAGTTCCTGATCCATCATGGCCATTGGATGGATCTGAGGCAAGCGCACTGAATCTATACTCGGGTCCAGTTATTATTCCGGCTTGCAGTGAAGGCTTGCGTACCGAGTCGGCCCGGGAAAGACGGAACTGAAAGCCAAGCAATCCTATGAACTGAATGAATAAAAAAACGGAGGAATCATTTTATGGAACGAACAAAAAAAGCCTGGATCAATGCAGGGATCTTTGCCGTCACACTGGCGGTCAATGTCATGGGGGCCATCGGACTGATCAACGGGCTCTCCCAGAAGGAAATATCAGACAGGTATGTCACGCTGATCACGCCGAGTCCATCGACTTTCAGCATCTGGAGCGTCATCTACACTTTGCTCATTATTTCAGTCGCTATGATGATCCTGAAAAAAGACGATCCCTACTACCAGCGGGCCGTGGATGAGATCAGCAGTCTGTTCCGTCTGTCCAGCCTGCTCAACATTGCCTGGATCGTTACTTTTTCCTTTGTTCTGGTCGAACTATCGGTGGTCTTCATTCTGGCCTTTGTCATCACTTTGGCTCTGATCTGCGTCAGACTTCTTAAAATCCAGGAGGGCCGCCGCTGGCTGCTGCCTCTGAGTTTCGGGATCTACACCGGATGGCTGACCATCGCCACGGTGGTCAATGTTGCTTCAGCCCTGGTAAAACAGGAGTGGAAAGGGTTCGGCATCCCGGCAGATATCTGGGGCATTCTGATGCTCATCATCGCAGTGGGACTGGTGGTCCTGATCGTTTCCAAGATCCGCAATGCCGCATTCCCTCTTCCGGTGGCCTGGGCCTATTTCGGGATCTACCAGTTTCTGAATGCCCCAGAAGGCTTCAAAGGACAGTATGAACTGCTTCAGGTGGTCGCCCTGGCCGGAAGCGTTCTCCTCATCGGGGTCGCCGCGATCCGGCTGTACCAAAACCGCTTCAACGTGCTTCCCGGACCTTCTGCGACATAACGTTCTCTGTTTAAATCCACGGATTCGGAGTCGGATTGGGAGTCGGCTGCGGTCACAGCTAAATAACGATCTCTGCCGCCATCAATACAGCGCCCCGTTCGTCAGAGCGGGGCGCTGTGTTTCATCTCACCGATCTCAGAATGGCGGCAGTGATTGCCCTGAAAGTGACCGGTGTTGATCGGAACAATGGGATCGTTGTCTGTAGACAGGACTTGAATGAATGGTTAGTTGTCATGACACCTCTATTGATACCTTTGTGATTCTTATGATATAACGATTTGGGTACGGTACGTCTCACTTTTAACAGAAGAACAGGACGTACCTGAGACATGCCTGCCGGCTCTGAACGAAATTCGGTAGTTTAAATGATTCATGGGGCGGCAGCATAACACCAACTGATGAAGAGGCTGGGATGCACCCTTCAGCGGCAGATGCATCCATTAAAGAAAAGGGGGAAATCAATGGAAGAGAAAGGGAACATGCTAAATGGGAATGGTGAGGAGGGGGCAACGGCGGATCCATTGATCCGGGAGATCCAATCACTGAAGAAGCAGACGGGCGCGGTCATTCTGGCGCATTACTATGTCGATGGGGCGATTCGTGAAATCGCTGATCACGTCGGAGATTCCTATTATCTGGCAAAACTGGACACACAGATTCCGCAGCAGACCATCGTTCTGTGCGGGGTGACGTTCATGGGCGAAAGCGTCAAGCTGCTCAATGGGGAAAAGACAGTCCTGATGCCTGATCTGACGGCAGGCTGTCCCATGGCAGATCTGTATGCCATCGGCGAGACCAGCTGCAACGGCGTCCACGTGGCCAACCGCCTGTCCAGCAATTCACTGTTGGAGTGTCTGGTTTTTGCCCGACGGGCGGCATCTGATATCGCCCAGGGGCTGCGCGCAGGGCGCAGTAAGGAGAGACACCGATGCAGCCTGAGTGCTGATCCGGTGTCAGCAGATGAACGACATGATCAGGCAGACCAGCTGTTGGAAAAGTATCATCAGTTGGTCCTGGAAAAAATCAGGGAGGGTATACATGACGTACCATTTTTCGGGTAATATGAAAGCAGAGGAACATCTTTGCCGGGCACTGGAAGAAGACATCACCCATGAGGACATCTCCACCCGATCTGCGGTGGATGAGGGCACCCGGGGCGAGGTGGAGCTGATCTGCAAACAGGATGGCATATTGGCAGGCATCGACGTGTTCTGCCGGGTGTTTGAACTTCTGGATCCGGAGGTTTCGTGCATGCGAATTGTTCAGGACGGGGCGGCGATCCGAAATGATCAGGTCATCGCGAGGGTCACAGGTTCCCTGCGGGCACTGCTCACCGGGGAGCGAACGGCTCTGAATTATCTCCAGCACATGAGCGGCATCGCAACCTATACGAATGCCATGGTGAAACTTCTGGCGGGCAGCGGCATCGGACTGCTGGATACCCGAAAGACCCTTCCGACGCTGCGGATCTTTGAAAAGTACGCTGTGAAAGTGGGCGGAGGCAAGAATCACCGGTTCAACCTGTCGGACGGCATTATGCTCAAAGACAATCACATTGCCGCTGCCGGCGGTATCCGGGCGGCGGTGGAACGCGCCCGGGCCAATGCATCCCATGTGTACAAAATCGAAGTGGAAACAGAAGACCTTGCCATGGTCCGGTAGGCAGTGGATGCCGGAGCTGATCTCATCATGCTGGATAACATGCACCCCGGGATGATCCGGGAGGCGGTGGATCTCATTGGCGGCCGGGCGAAAACCGAGTGTTCGGGCAACGTGACCCTGGAGAACATTGCCCAGTACCTCGGTCTGGGCAACGACTACATTTCAGTCGGGGCATTGACGCACTCGGCGCCGATCCTGGACCTGTCCATGAAAAACCTGAAGACGATCCGATAAGGAGGAAATCCATGTCCACCGGAAAACTGAGACGAGAACAGATCCTGAAGCTGATCCGGGAAGCGGACCAGCCGATCTCCGCAACGACCCTGTCAAAGCATTTTTCGGTGAGCCGTCAGGTCATTGTAGGAGACATCGCGCTGCTGCGGGCCGCCGATCATCAGATCACATCGACCATCCGGGGCTATGAGATCACAGGGGAAAAGGCGTTTCGCAGGACCTATAAGGTCATTCACAGCGAAGCGGATACCAAACGGGAGCTGCAGATCATGGTCGACTGCGGAGGGACGGTGGTGGAAGTATTCGTCAATCACCGGGTCTATGGGGTCATCCGTACCCGCATGCACATCCAGTCCCGGCGGGACATCGATCACCTGATCGATGAGATCGACAGGGGAAAATCCGATTATCTCATGCACATGACCTCCGGATTTCATTTCCATACCGTCGAAGCACCCGCCCGGGAGATCCTGGATCTGATCGCTTCAAAACTGGAGGCGGAGGGATTCACAGCGCCGGTGCGTGAGTATGAAGCCCATTTGCTGGAGGATCCGGAACCGTCGGAATAGCCGATGCACTTCAATCCGTGAAAGAAGCCTTTGAACCCCGCTTTGGGTGTTCAAAGGCTTCTTTTACCGGCTCTGTTACTGAATCGAAAGCTCTGTTTAACTTCAGAGATCCCTTCAGTGGTCCCTTCAGAGATCCCTTCAGAGATCACGCCAGAGATCACGCCAGAGATCCCTCGGTATATAACTAAATAGGTATCTTAATACAGATCTTCATTCGGGACCAGATATCAAAGATTTTCAACCACCCGTGTCAAAGATTTTCTACCACCCGTGAAATAAATGCGCGGGCCCTTTGAAGATCCCTGGCATCGGGGTGACCTGAAGCGGACCGTTCAAACCATGTGAACAGTCTGCTCCGTGTGAATTCCCGGGAGGCAAAGGAGCCTTTGCAGGCAAAGCTGCCGCAGGGCCTTGAACCCCGCTCTTTCAGCTGACGGATGAGGCGTCTGTTGTAGAGTGAGCGGCCGACACCGCTGGTGGAGAAGACGAAGGTTTTCGTACCCCTCACCTCAAGCTGGCGGATCAGCTGATATAACCCGGAAGAAAGGTCTTCGCGATACACACCGGAGCCCAAGCCGATCAGATCATAGCACGTAAGGTCCGGCAGATCGGTTCCCAGTGCGCCGATATCCGCCAGATCGGCTCCGGCAGCCTCTGCCATGGCCCGGGCAATGGTCAGCGTATGACCTCGATAATCCGAGGAATACAGGACCAGGATCGTAGGCGGGGTGGTTGTTTCGTGATTCATTCTGAATTCTCCTCAGGGGGGCGTCCGGCGGGCTGGAGTTCATCTTCCGGTCAATCAAACGGGTCGGTCCTGTGGCCTGTTCCCTGTTCCGGAGCATTGGCGGAAGGGATACCTGTATCATACGGCCAATGCTTTTTTCAGGCAAGGGAGAACCGTCCTGCGTCGGTCTGGATGAAAGGTTGCGTGTCTTTTCAGGAAATAACCTTGATGAAGTGGTAAAATTTAAAGCGGAAAACAACGAAACAGTTATTACTTAGTGAGAATTTAACATTTGATTGACA
>CAYYVR010000142.1:0-6295 GCA_964475185.1 uncultured Clostridium sp.
TCGATGTCCTTGAAAATCCAGTTATGAAGTTCTTCAATGGTTTCTTCCCGATCCCATTCCAGATGCCAGGATCCCTTGGTGGATTCCCGGGAGGTCTGATAAGTTGGGAAGTGCAGTCCGTGGATGCCCAGATTGCTGCCCAGGGCTTTTCCGGCAATATCCAAGATCTCCCCCTGATCCAGCGTCGTTTTGACGTACTTGCTCAGTTCCATGACAACACCTGGCAATTCCAGCAGGGGGACTTCTCGGAATCGTTCGTAGATTTTCAAGAGGACGATGCGCTGCCGCTCGGAGCGTTTATAGTCGGAATCCAGATAGCGGATCCTGGAAAAACTGAGAGCCTGGGCTCCATTTGCCCGGATATTCTGGGTTTTGATTTCAAGCTCTTCGATATCGGTGTCATTGAGTTTATTGATATTTTTTATGTTGAAGTTGGTGTACATGGCTTCTTCCCATGTGATGTAGAGGTCCACGCCGCCGATGGCATCGATAATCTCGATGAGGTTGTTGAAATCCACCAGGGCATAATCCTGAAGGTTCATGTCGAAGTTCTGGTTGATGGTTTTCAGAAGGAGTTTGGCTCCGCCATAGGCATAGGCATGATTCAGTTTCTGTTTGCCGTATCCGTCAATGTCGACCAGTGTGTCACGCATCAGGGAGGACATTTTAATGGATTTGTTGAAATCATCCAGTGAAACGATGATCATGGAATCGGAGCGCTGCGGCTCATTACGATTCTGAGTGGAATCGATGCCGATGAGCAGTACATTCTTGATCTTGTTGTTGTAGCGGTTGACCTGTTCTGCGACCTCCGGTTCGATGGCGACTTCTTCCGGTGTAAATGTCGCGACTTCCAGATTGGTCATGACTTTTCCTGAATAGCTCAGGAAGATCACAGTGAGGATGCCGATGATCAGGGTAAGCGTGATCAGGATCATTGCCACGATGAGGTTGAATTGTTTTTTATAGGTTTTTTTATCATGAAATTCGTCCATGGGTTCACCTTCAGAAGTTTTTATCATAGTATATCGCAGGATCATTAAAATTCAGAGAGGTCTTCAGGCCTTCAGGTATTCCTCTTCCAGCTGGTGGTAGAGGATCTTGCCGCTGGCGCTGCGCGGCAGATCTTCGCGCTGGATCACTTTAAAGAGGCTGGGCTGTAATTTGAGTTTTCGAGCCAGGGTGGTTCGCAGTTCCGCATGCCCGTCTGCTTTTTCCGTCAGGATCAGGAGCAGATCTTCCCGGCCGATGCAGGTGACTTTCTCACTGCATTCATCGAGCAGGATCTGTTCGCATTCATCCAGACCGATGCGGTTGCCGAGCATTTTGATGAACCGGCGCGTCCGGCCCTTGATGTAGAAGCAGCCGTCCTCATCGAACACCGCCAGATCTCCGGTCCGGTAGCGGCCGTTGAATTCATCGCCATGGGCCAGATCGGCCCGGACGGCGGCATAGCCCATACTGACATTGCTGCCTTCGATGACCAGTTCCCCTTCGGTGTGGGGCGTCGTAACGGGATGGCCGCTGCCATCCACCAGGGTCATTTTCACATTGGGAATGGCCTGACCGATGGACAGGGTCTTGTCTGCGGTCAGTTCCGGGGGCAGAAAGGCGCAGCGGGCGGATGTTTCGGTGGTCCCGTAGGTGGGGATGAAGCGCCAGCCCTGTTCCCGGGCGAGCTCTGCCATTTTTCTGAACGTTTTTTCCGATAACTTGCCGCCGCCCTGGGCAAAGGTCGTCAGATGCGGCAGGTCCATGCGTTCGGGGCGGAGCCGCAGCAGGACTTCATAGCTGAAGGGAACGCCGGTAAAGTTCGTGGCCCGGTGGATGCGGACAAATTCCCAGAATTCCTTCGCCATGATGTTGGCGCCGGTCAAAAGGACGGTGGCGCCCGCTGTCAGATGGGAGAACATGGCGTTGAGCCCCATGACATAGTTCAGGGGCAGGCTGGCGATGTGGCGCTCGGCAGGGCTCCAGCCGAACACCCGGGCCACGTTGTCCGCATTGGCTTCCATGTTGCCTTTGCGGAACCGGACCAGTTTGGGGCTGCCGGTGCTGCCGGAAGTGGACAGGAGCAGTTCCAACTCGTCGTGGAGGGACGCAGGATCCTCCCGGGTCCTCAGCAGGCTGTAATCCAGATCTTCCAGGATCGGCGCATGATCGAAGGATCTGGCCATGGATCGCGGGACCAGATAGGCTGCCGGTCGATATTCCTGATGGAGTTTATCCAAAAGATCCGGTTCCAGGTCCGCCGACAGGAGCAGGGGTACATGGCCCTGCTGGATCAAAGCCAGGACCTGGGCCACATAGCCGACTTCATTGGAGGCCAGGGCAAAGATCAGGCTGCGGGGCGCAAGGTCCGGGGAATATGCGGTGAGATACCGGACCAGATCGCCATAGCTCTGGCGCCTGCCGGCGTCATCGGCCAATGCGATCTGGTCCGGATCGTGATGATCAAGATTTAGGTACATAGTTCCTCCTACATGATGGTGGCGCCTTCCACTTCGATGACCTGACCGGTCAGGTACGCGGACAGGTCGCTGGCCAGGAAAAGGCAGGTGCCGGCGATATCGGATGGCTCCGCCAGACGGCCCATGCCGATCCGCCGGATGCGTTCCTCCAGGTGGGATCGATCGGCCTGATCCATCATTTCAGTCTGGGTAAGGCCCGGTGCCACCGCGTTGACGCGGATGCCTGAAGGGGCCAGTTCTTTGGCCGCACTTTTGGTCAGAGCGATGAGGGCTCCCTTGGTCGCCGAATAGACCAGCTGACCGGGATTTCCGTAGATGCCCACTTTGGAAGCGATATTGATGATGCTGCCGCTTTTTCTGCGGCTCATGATGCGGGATGCCAGCTGGATCAGTTCCATGGGGGCATAGACATTGACCGCAAACATATGATCGCGATGGCTGCGGTCAAAGAAGCCGATGAGTTCGTTATACTCGACGCCGGCATTGTTGACCAGAACATCCAGTCCGCCGGATTCTTTTTTGATGGCAAGGATGGCCTCGCGGCAGTCCCCGGGCTCGGTGACATCAAAGGGCAGTGCCGTCAGGCGGAGGGATGGATCCCCGCTGATCCAGGCCAGGGAGGCCGCCGATGTCGCATTGCAGTAAACAGTGGCACCGGCTTGGGCGTAGCGCCGGGCAATGGCTTTGCCGATGCCGCGCCCGGCGCCGGTGACCAGGCAGATCTTACCTTCCAGCAGCTGGTCCATCAGTCCATCTCCACGCCGTAGCGTTTGAGGATCTCCCGGCCATTGTTGTAGGAACCGTAATTGAGGATGTCGTCAGAATCAAAAAGGACATCGAAGGTGTCCTCCAGTTCGCCGATGAGCTGGAGGTGGGCCAGGGAGTCCCACTGCTCCTGATCCCTGAATGTGAAATCCGGTGACAGCTCCTCGGCTGAAACGGAAAATAGATCCATGAAGATCTGCTGATATTTTTCCTGATTGGTCATAGCTACCTCCTACTTTTTTTCGATGATGCGGGCGGGGACGCCGAAGACTTTGACACTGGCGGGAACATCCCGGGCCACGATGGAACCTGCGCCGATGTGCGCATCATCGCCCACGGTGAGTCCTTCCAGGATCACGGCGTGGCTGCCGACGTAGACCCGCTTGCCCAGTGTGGCAGTTGTCGTATTGGCAAATCCGGTGAGGGTCGAATAATCCCCAATGCTGGCGTCAAAGGACACGGTGGACCCCATGACCGTGACGAAATCCCCGAAGACCGCGCCGGAGTCGATGACGTGGGGGGTGAAAATGATGCAGCCTTCTCCGAAGGTGACATGATCACCGATATCGGCTTCCGGCCCGATGAGGGTCTCAAAGCGGACGCCTTTGGCTTTCATGATCCCGGCCAGTTTTTCCTTTAGAATCGGGTCGGATACGCCCATGACAAAATGATCCGTGGCTTTGGGTTCATAGTCTTTGATGGACCCGACCACGGAGTAGTCACAGAGCACACCGGCCATGGAATCAGGATTATCGTCCAGCATGCCGAGGATATTCCAGGTGGGTTCCTTGGCATTGATTTTTTTGACTTTTGCGATGATTTTGCGGGCCATGCCGCCGCCGCCGACGATGAGTAAATCTTTCATAGTATTTATTTCTCCATTCTGATGATCAGTTTGTCGTTGGCCGCCTGAGCCCGGATATCCGCCTCTTCGGCGGTGTCGCCCCGGGCAATAATGTAGCCTAGACGGTCCGATGAGGAATGCAGGTCAGAAACGGCGGTGCCGGAGGGAAGGAAGATCCCGGCCTGAACGATGCCGGGCATGGCCTGGATCTCCTCCAGATTGTCTGCGCCCAGGAAAATACCCTGACCGCGATCCACATAGCGAATGCAGGCTCCGGCATCCCGCCGGGGAGGCAGCTGGGGCGTACAGCCCATGGCGTCCTGGATCACCAGGCGGGTCATGTTGATGCCGGTGGATAATGGGACCAGATGCGTGGCGATGAAATCGCCGCCCATGCGGGGCCCGACTTCAACGATTTTCGGTCCGCGGGCGGTGACAATGATCTCCACATGGGCAGCCCCGTGGGTCAGTTCCAGCGCGCGGCAGGAATCCACGGCCAATTGGGTAATGGCTTTCTGCTGGGCGTCCGGCAGCCGGGAAGGCTGCGTATGCTGGGTCTCCACAAAATGCGGATAGCCGGTGGTGACTTTATCGGTGATGGTCAGAACGTGGGGGACACCCTCGATGATGACGACTTCCACACTGACTTCCGGTCCTTCCATGTATTCTTCGATGATGACCTGACCGTGTTTTGCCTGCGCGGCGCTGTAGGCCAGAGCCGATGTAAGTTCGGCCGGATCCCTGAGAAGGATCACGCCCCGGCTGCCGGAGGAATCCACCGGCTTGATGATGCAGGGCAGAGGGATTAAAGATTCGATCTGGTCAGGGGACTGGGTGGTGCTGTCAAAATAAAGATAGTCCGGATGCGCCACGCTGTACTGGGCCAGGCGCCGGATCATGTCGAGCTTATTGGTGGACCGGCAGGCGGTGTCATAGGAGATGGCCGGCAGACCCAGCCCTTCGCAGGCATAGGCCACAGAGCGCATGGGCCAGTCCGTCCCCAGGGTCATGATGCCCTGAGCTTTGAATTCCCTGGCGCTGCGCAGGACCGCTTCCTCGTCAATGGTGGATTCCAGATAAAACGTGTCGGCCAGACGGCGGCCCAGAGCGTTGGGGTCATAATCCAGCACCGCGGTCACAAGGCCAAGCGCCTTTGCTTCCACGACGGCCGGGACCTGCAGGTAGGATCCGCCGAGGATCAGCAGCCGCTTGCCGTGCAGATCATTCATGGCTGCGGTCTGATCGGGGATGTGATTCAGGATCCTTTGCCGGCGATTCAGGATTTGTTCCGAAGTAGGCTGATGCGGGTGGTTCATTTTGATTGATATCCTTTCTGGCGACGACACTCAAGACCGTCTGCACGAGGATCTTCAAGTCCATCATTAAACTTAAATTTTCTACATAATGGCAGTCCTGACGGAATTTTTCCTCAGCACTGATGGAATTTCGAAAGTAGGCCTGACTGTATCCGGTGAGTCCGGGACGGACTTCCAGCCGTTTTTTCTTGATGGCGGAGTACTGCTCATAATCCTGGGTGGCCAGGGTCGGCCGGGGCCCGATGAAGCTCATATCTCCATTGAGAATATTGATCAGCTGAGGGATCTCATCCAGGGAGGTCTGACGCAGGATGTGTCCGATGCGGGTCACTCTGGGGTCAGAGACAGCGTTCCAGGTGGAACCGTCCGCCATACGCAGGTCCGGTGCATTGACTTTCATGGACCGGAATTTGAAAATATCAAAGGGTTTGCCGCGAAGTCCGCGCCTTGTCTGAAGATAGAAAACGGGACCTTTGTCTTCCAGATAGATCAGAGGCGCGACGATCACCAGCAGGATCAAAAAAAACGGCATCAAGAGCAGAGCAAAAAAGAGATCGAAAAAACGCTTGAAATATTTGGAATACATAGTATTTCTCCTGACACATCCATACACAGTTATGTTTATTTTATCACTGCGGGGCCTGATTATCGACTTCCATCGCAGAAAAAAGCAAAGGGACAGCGGGCGGCCGGGGGAAAGTCTCTGTCAAATTGCCCGAACCGAAGAATGAAAATTTCCAAATCATAATATACCACAAAATATCAGGAATTTTGTTGCAAACCAATAACATGAAGAAATTATCCGGAAAGACCTCAGCTTTCAAGGGAATGGGAGGGGAAATTAAAGGCGGATGAGTAGTAAGGTTCATGACGATTTCAATCAGATTTTAATCAGATTT
>CAYYVR010000143.1:0-6144 GCA_964475185.1 uncultured Clostridium sp.
TTTAAGAAATAGAACGTGGAAAAAAAACATGGAAAAAGAACATGGAAAAAATAAGGGATATCGAATAAGGGATATAGAAAAAGATCAGGGAAGTCATTGCTGACAGATCCTGATCTTTCATCTTGCTGAATAAAGCTATTTCTTTTTATTCAACGCATGAATGGCAATGCCATCGATTCCCAGAACGGCTTCGTAGAAAGCTTCCGGAAGTGTCGGATGAGCATGCATGACGGATTTGATGTCCTCCACTGTCATTCCCTTGTTGATAGCCAGGATCGCCTCATGGATCATATCTGATGCGTGGGGTCCGAAAATATGGACGCCCAGCAGCTTGTTGTCCATGTCTGTGATGACCTTGACCATTCCGTCGGTTTCACCGAGGGCCAGCGCTTTTCCATTGGCTCCCATCATGAATTTGCTCGTTTTGTATTCCTTGCCTTCTGCTTTGAGTTCTTCTTCGGATAAACCGATGGTTGCGATCTCAGGCAGGGTAAAGATACAGTTGGGCACGGGAACATGTTCAACAGGTTTCCCTTCCATGATGTATTCCGCCACGGAAACTCCCTGGTGTTCTGCGGCGTGAGCCAGCAGAGCAATGCCGTTGATGTCACCGATGGCGAAGATCCCTTCCGCTGTGGTCATGAGATTCTCATCGACCACAATGGATCCTTTCTTCATTTCGATGCCGGCTTCTTCAAAACCCAGACCTTTGGACACAGGCTCACGGCCGAGGGCGACCAGCACGTGCTGAGCCTCGACTTCGTAATCCTTGCCGTTTTTGTCAAAATAGACTTTGAAACCATTCTCGGTTTTTTCGATCTTTTTGGGTGACGTCTTTTCATTGATCTCGACGCCCTGTTTTTTGTAGAGCGGCTTGACCCGTTTGACGATCTCTGTATCCACCATTCTCAGGATCTGAGAGCGGACGGCCTGGGTGACTTTGGTGCCGAGATTTGCATAAATGGAAGCAAATTCAAGAGCAACCACGGATCCGCCCAGAACGATCATGGAATCAGGGATCTCCTTCATTGCCAGAAGTTTGTCCGAATCCAGAAGCCCTGGCAGATCAACGCCTTCGATGGGCGGTGCTGACGGGACGGTTCCGGTGGCAATGATGATGTTGTCAAATTCTTCTTCGCCTTCTGACCAGGTTACTTTCTTACCGCCGGCAAGCTTTGCTTCATCGATGATGACGCGAACGCCATTCTCTTTGACAATATGTTCGACTCCGGAGACCAGAGTTTCCACAACATTGGCTTTGCGCTCGAAGATCTTCTCGCCATTGGCTTTTGGGGTTCCTTCAACTTCGATGCCATAGTCCAGGGCATGCAGCGTATCATGAAAAACCTCAGCGCTGCGATGCAGCGCCTTGGTTGGGATACAGCCGCGATTTAAACATGTTCCGCCGATCCGTTCTTTCTCAAACAGGGTGACTTCCGCCCCCAGCTGAGCAAACCGAATGGCGCAGACATATCCGCCGGGACCGGCTCCGATAATCGCGATTTTTTTACTCATTCTCTATCCTTTATTCGACCGGTGCACACTGCACAGGTGTTGTTGCATAATCTTCGCCGAGTTCCTGTTTCAGATCCGGTGTCCATCTCAGGATCGGATTCTTGACAGCAGCAACTTCATCGATCCGGCGGACCGGAGTGTTGTGAGGTGCTGTTTTGAAGATCTCGGGATTGGTTCTGGCTTCTTCTGCGATCAGCTTCATGGCGCCGATGAAATGGTCCATGGTTTCCCTGGACTCTGTTTCAGTCGGTTCCACCATCAGTGCCTGATCAACGATCAGCGGGAAGTAGATCGTGGGTGGATGGAACCCATAGTCAATGAGACGCTTAGCCACTTCGAGGGTGGAAACACCGGTGGATTTATCCTTCAGACCGGCAAATACAACTTCGTGCATGGTCGGGTTCTCATTGATGATCTTGTAATCATCCTTCAGGGAGAACTTGATGTAGTTGGCATTGAGAACTGCGTCCTCGGAAGCCTTCTTCAAGCCGTCGCTGCCCATGGACAGAATGTATACATAAGCTCTGAGGAGAACACCGAAGTTTCCAAAGAAGCCCTTGATCTTTCCGATGGACTCGGGACGATCGTAATCCCATGAATACTTGTCAGCCGCTTCGTCATACTGGACCATCGGTACCGGCAGATAGGGAGCAAGCTCCTTTTTGCAGGCAACCGGACCGGCTCCCGGACCGCCGCCGCCGTGAGGCGTGGACATGGTCTTGTGCAGGTTCATGTGCAGGACGTCGAAGCCCATGTCGCCAGGGCGAACTTTACCCATGATGGCGTTAAGGTTTGCTCCATCATAGTAGATCAGACCGCCGCAGCCATGGATGATGTCAGCGATTTCCATGATGTTGGATTCGAAGACACCCAGTGTTGACGGATTGGTCAGCATGAGGCCGGCCACTTCGTCATTGGCAACTGCTCTCAGGGCATCCAGATCCACATCGCCTTCCTTGGTGGAAGGCACTTCGACCACATCGAATCCGACGACGGATACGGATGCCGGGTTGGTTCCGTGGGCTGCATCCGGAACAATGATCTTTGTCCGTTTGGTGTCCCCGCGGCGTTTGTGGTATTCCTTGATCAGCATCAGACCGGTCATTTCTCCGTGAGCTCCGGCGGCCGGCTGCAGTGTGACTGCATCCATTCCGACGATCTCGCAGAGGGCCTTGCTGAGTTTGTAGCTGACTTCAAGGGCACCCTGGACCGTGGATTCATCCTGATAGGGATGGATCCTGGCGAAGCCCGGCAGAGCTGCCATGTCTTCGTTGATCTTCGGGTTGTATTTCATGGTGCAGGAACCTAACGGGTAGAAACCTGCATCTACGGAATAGTTGAGTTTGGACAGCAGCGTGTAGTGACGCATCACGTCAAGCTGTGTGACCTGGGGCAGATTCAGTTCGGTTTTACGCTGAAGTTCTGCCGGGATCATTTCATCCAGTGCGATTTCCTCTACGTCCATTGGGGAGAGTGTGGTTGCCCGTCTGCCTTCCTGGGAGAGGTCAAAAATAGTTTTTCTGTAAGTATCAAACATCTAGATCACCTCCAAAGCTGCTACGAGCTTATCCATCTCTTCTTTTGAGCGGTTTTCCGTTACACAGAAGAGAACAGCACCCGGCAGACCGCAGGAATCCAGATTCAACGGACCCAACATGCCTTGCTTCAAGAGTTCCTGGTTGACTTTTTCAACATCAAGTTCCGTTTCCATGACAAATTCCTTGAAGAACGGAGCATTAAATTTCAGTTTGAATTTTCCGGTGGCTTCCAGCTTCTTCGCCAGATAGTGGGCTTTCTGAGCCGACTGTACAGCTACTTCCTTCATTCCTTCCGGTCCCATGCTGGCAAGATAAACTGCGGCAGCGATGGAATTGAGGGTCTGGTCGGAGCAGATGTTGGAGGTGGCTTTTTCTCTCCGGATGTGCTGTTCTCTGGCCTGCAGAGTCAGTACATAAGCTGCGTTGCCGTCCACATCCACTGAACGTCCGATGATCCGGCCCGGAGCTTTCCGGACGAGCTTATCGGTAATGTTCATAAAGCCGAGGACCGGTCCGCCGTAGTTCAGGTTCTGTCCCAGGGACTGACCTTCACCGACAACGATATCGGCTCCGATCTCGCCCGGGGTCTTCAAAAGTCCCAGAGAGAGCGGGTCGACCTGCATGATCAGCAGAGCTTTGCTGGCATGGACTTTTTCTGTAACTTCCGTCAGATCTTCGACGATTCCGTAGAAGTTCGGATTGGCAACGATGACCCCTGCGATGTCCTTGCCGAGAAGTTCATCCAGCTTGGAAGCATCGGTGCGTCCGTCTTCGGTGAGCGGAACATAGCCGATCTCAACATCTCTGGATTCCAGATAAGCTTCAACGACCTGTCTGGTTTCAGGGTTGACCCCTTCCGAGACAAGGATCTTGTTGCGGCGCTGGGATCCGGTGGCCAGCATGGCTGCCTCAGCTGCTGCAGTGGGGCCGTCATACATGGAGACGTTGGAAACGTCCATTCCGGTGAGCATACACATCATGGACTGATATTCCCAGACACTCTGAAGAGTACCCTGAGCGATTTCAGGCTGGTATGGCGTGTAGGCGGTGTAGAATTCAGATCTTGAAACGACATGTTTTACGGTGGAAGGGATGTAGTGGTCATAGGACCCTGCGCCCAGGAAACAGGTCAAATCATCAATAGATTTGTTCTTGTTTGCCATGGCACCGACTTCTCTTCTTACGTCGATCTCGGATTTGGCAGTGTCAATCTTCAGGGCTTCCTGAAGTCTGACATCTGCCGGGACAGCCTTGAAAAGAGCATCTACAGAAGGCACGCCGATCCGGTCGAGCATAATCTTCAGGTCATTGTCGGTACCTGGAAGATATGGATGCTTCAAATTTTATTCCTCCTCGTCGAGTAACTTCTGGTAATCTTCGGCTGAAAGCAGTTCTTCCAGTTCAGCTTTGTCGGAGAGTTCAACAGCAACGAACCAGTTGTTCCATGGATCTTCATTGAACTTTTCTGGTGCATCCACCACTTCTTCGTTGACTTCGACGATCTTGCCGGAAACAGGCATGTTTACGTCAGTAGCTGCCTTAACGGATTCAACAACGCCATAAGCGTCGCCCTTTGCGAATTCGTCGTCAATTTCGGGAGCTTCTGCATAAACGATGGATCCCAGATGATGCTGAGCATAGTTGGTCAGTCCAACATAAGCCTTTTCACCTTCAACTCTTACCCAGTCATGATCCTTTGTGTACAACAGGTCTGCTTTTACATTTTCCATAATTCTAATACTCCTTTGAAATATGATTTATAATTTTCATTCTATCTTATTGATCGTTGTGGTGTAAACCTTAACTTGAAAAAGCCGGTTATTTCTTGAGGAACTTCCTGGAAATAACGGTTGCAGGCAGTTTCTTGTTGCGGACTGCGATTTCGAAGGTGTTGCCCATCTCCGCCTCTTCAATGTCGACCAGTGCAAGACCGATGGCTTTGCCCAGTGTCGGCGAGATGTAACCGGTGGTCACTTCTCCGATCTTCTTGTCGCCCTTGTAGACTTCATACCCATGACGCGGGCTTCCCTTTGCCATTTCAAAGCCGACGACCTTTCTCTTGAGTCCGTCTTCCTTGACTTTCTTCAGTGCTTCCTTGCCGATGAAATCTGATTCTTTGTCCAGTTTGACAAAGTATCCGAATCCAGCTTCCAGGGGGTTGATGTCCTGGGAAATCTCCTGGCCGTAGAGCGGCAGATTGGCTTCGAACCGGAGGGTATCTCTGGCTCCCAGGCCGATGGGCTGTACGCCGGCGTCAGCGACCATTTCGAATAATTTGGCAGCGTCTTTTTTATCAACATAGATTTCAAATCCATCTTCGCCGGTGTATCCGGTCCTGGAGATCATCGTGTTGATCCCGCCGATCTTGACATCTCTTTTGGCAAAGAAGAACTTGATTTCGGAAAGATCCTGGTCCGTCATTTTCTGAAGGTATTCCTGGGCTTTTGGTCCCTGAACGGCTACCTGTCCGACTTCCGGAGAAACATTTTCGACTTTGACATCAAAATCGCCGACCTGATCCTGGATCCATGCAAAATCCTTGTCACAGTTTGATGCATTGACGACCAGAAGCACATCGTCTTCTTTGAAGCGGTAAACCAGAAGATCATCCACAACTCCACCATTGGGATAGAGCATGTAGTTGTACTGGACCTGATTATCGACGAGCTTTGAAACATCGTTGCTTACCAGATAATTAACGAACTTGACAGCATCCTTGCCCAATACCGTGATCTCGCCCATATGGGACACATCGAAAATACCCGCATCTTCCCGAACCTTGTTATGCTCGGGCACGAGACCGATGTATTCTACCGGCATTTCCCATCCTGCGTAAGGTACGTTTTTTCCACCGTACTTTGCGTAGGAATCATAGATTGGCGTTCTTTTTACGTCTTCCATAGTTACCTCCATTAGTGTATAAATAATCAGGTTTTTACAAGCCTCATCTCAATTATATTGAACCTCGCTCCCTTTGCCAATTTTCGGGAATTGACCCAGTACCCCGAATATTAAACCTGTTACTAAATTATCAACCCATGCAATCAAGTGCCAGAGCCACTTTGAAAGGATTTTATAAAATATTTTTAAT
>CAYYVR010000144.1:0-6089 GCA_964475185.1 uncultured Clostridium sp.
GTCCGGGGGTGAATCCAGGGCAAATCCGATGAACAAATCCGGCAGGGATCCTTAGGGCCAATTCCGGCGGGCATTGTATGAGGGAAAGGGCCCTTTCTGCGCGGAATAATTCCGGGGCTGGAAATTTGGCGCATCAGGGTTTTGGGGATGGATTTCCAAGTATAATGGGGGAAGGGACCGGTGGATGGATCCTGAGGGGATTTTCGCCGGAATGACTTTTTTGACAGGATATTATAGAATATGTTGTAAGATTACTTTTTCAACGGCCACGAGATAAAGGATGAGTTTAAATTATGTCCAAAGCGGATCAGCAATATCTGGATATCATCGATGAGATCCTGACCAAAGGATACTATGACCAAAATCGGACGGGGATGCCGACCTACAAGCTGCCTCATAAAATCATGCAGTTTGATCTGGAGGAAGAGTTTCCCATTCTGACCACTAAATTTGTTGCGTTTAAAACAGCGGTGAAGGAGCTGCTTTGGATCTTCCGGGATCAGAGCAATTCCATCGTCAGGCTCCATGAGCAGAATGTCCGCATCTGGGATGAGTGGACCCTGCCCGATCAGACCATCGGGACATCCTACGGATGGGTCGTGAATAAATTCAAACTGGTGGATAAGCTGCTGGAAACACTTCGCAGCAATCCACAGGACCGCCGGATGATCATGAGCCTGTGGCAGAATGAATACCTGGATGGCGGCGCTCTTTATCCCTGTGCTTTCATGACGCTGTGGGATGTCACGGACGGACGGCTCAATATGATGCTGGTCCAGCGGTCGGCCGATATGCCGCTGGGGGTTCCCTTCAATATGGCCCAGTACGCCGTGCTGGCGCATCTGATCGCTCAGGTCAGCGGGCTGCGCCCCGGTCTGTTCACCCATGTCATCAACAATGCCCATATTTACGAAAATCAAGTCGAGGGAATGAAGGAACAGCTCTCACGCAGGGACGCTCAGCTGAGTGCACCCAAACTCTGGATCAATCCGGAGATCACTAATTTTTACGATTTTACCTTCGAAGATATTCGCCTGGAAGGGTATGAACATCTCGGGAAAATCGACATGGAGGTTTCAGTTTAATGTTATCGATCATCGTAGCCATTGCGGAAAATAATGTCATCGGCAATGAAGGCAAGCTTATCTGGCACATTCCCAGAGACCTGAAGCATTTTCGGGAAATCACCGATGGAGCGACCATCATCATGGGCAGGAAGACCTTTGAGTCCCTGCCGGGGGTCCTGCCCAACCGCAAGCATGTTGTTCTGACCCGGAACAAAGAGTATTCGATCGATCATCCCGAGGTCACCATCATCCATTCACTGGAGGAGATCGAACCTTACAGGGAGTCTGATGAGGAGGCCTTCATCATCGGCGGCGGAGAGCTTTTCCGTCTGATGCTGCCCCATGCCTCCAGACTGTACATCACCTGGGTCGGCAAATCATGGGAAGGGGACACCTTCTTCCCGGAGATCCCGTCGGACGAATTCATGCTGACGGAAGAATGGGAGGATACCGACGAAAAAACAGGGATCCATCTGAATTTTGCGAACTACGACCGCCTGGAAGGCGAGCTGGAGGAACAGGCTTGGGAAGAAGAACTGGAAAGCGTCCGGAACTGATCATTTTCGACCTGGACGGCACCCTGCTGGATACGGAGCCCGTGTCTGTCGAAGCCTGGATCCAGGCCGGTGCGGAACTGGGACTTCCCCTCACCCGGGAAGACATCCTGCCTTTCATCGGGCGGAATACGGACTCCATCCGTCAACTGGCCCTGGAACGCTTTGGCCCGCAGATCCCCTTTGCGGCGATCCACCAGCGCAAAAAAGAAATCAGCCATCTGCAGTTTCAGAAGGGGATTCCGCTCAAGACCGGGGTCAGAGAACTTTTAGCCGAGCTGGATCACCTGAAGATCCGGCGCTGCATCGCCACTTCATCTGCAAAAAAACGCTCGGAAAATTTTCTGGATTCCCTGGGTCTGCTCGGGGCGTTTGAATTTCTCGTATCCGGCGAGGAGGTCACCCACTCCAAGCCTCACCCTGAGATCTTTCAGCGCTGCATGGTCAGAGCCCGGGTCGGGGCGGCGGATGCCATGGTCATCGAAGATTCCAAAAACGGCATCATCGGAGCCAGGGCCAGCGGCGCGGCCAGTGTGCTCATCCCGGACATCGTGGCAGCCGATGATGTGATGAAAGAACATGCCGACCTGATTTTTGCCTCGCTCCTGGATCTGAAAGATCATCTGATCAGCCTGGATCCGCGGTAATCCGCGATTGAATGGCCGCTCAGGGGTTTTTCGGATGAGAAATCAACGACAGGGGCCGATGATCCATGGGACAGATCGGCGGATCGCACAGCAAATCGCCAGCAAAAATTGTTTTAGCCAAATAAAGAAAGCCAAACGACCCGTTTTGGGATCGTTTGGCTTTTTTATTGGAGCCGTTATTCGGTCTGAGTGCCCGGGAACCAAATCTCGATCTCACGGGCGGCGGACTCGGGTGAATCCGATGCGTGGACGGAATTGTCGGGCAGCTCGCCGCCGTACAGGGCGCGGACGGTGCCGGGCGCTGCTTTTTTCGGATCGGTGGCGCCGTTGATCTTTCGGATCTTTTCGATGGCATGATCCCCGGAGATCACCATGGCGACGATGGGATCGGACAGGATGGATTCTAATAGTCCGGGGTAAAAGGGCCGCTCCCGGTGTTCGGCATAATGGTTTTCTGCCTGAGCTGCGGTGGGCGTCAGTTTTTTCAGTTCTTCAATGACCAGTCCCTGCTCCTCATACATTGCGATGATCGCGCCGATGAGATTGCGCCTGACGGCATCTGGCTTAATCAATACTAAACTCTTTTCCAAATAAAAGGGCCTCCTTCATTTCCTTGCAGTAATCGGTGAAAATCCCGGTCACGTTGTGATCGGATAGGCGCTTGGCTAATGCTGCGTCGTTTATGGTATAAACATTAACATAGAAATTCCTGGCCAGGAGATTTTCAATGATTTCTTCATTCAATATTAATATTGAAGGGTGGATCCCGCCGGTGCCGAGACTGTTGAGATACCGGGGCAGATCGGGGAGTTCCCGGTCAATGAGGGCAGCCGTTTGGATCCCTTTTTTCAGTTTCTGGAGGAGCCGGAGGGAATTGTGGTTGAAGGAGGAGTAGATGATATCCATATTGTCTTCAAATTCTTCCACTTCCGAAAGGATGATCTGTTCCAGTCCCCGGTATTCGATGCTGTCGTTTTTCAGTTCCAGATTGAGACTGATGTCTTTGCGCGAATCACGGATGAGGAGCAGGAGTTCCCGCAGGGTGATGATGGATGATTTGCCGTAGGTGCCCGGTTTGTGATGGGCAAAGTCAAAGGCCAGCAGTTCCCGATAGGTAAAGTTTTTGACGTAGCCTTTTCCATCGGAGGTCCGATCGATTTTTTCGTCATGGATGATCACGGGGACTTTGTCCCGGGTCAGCTGGATGTCGCACTCGATGCCATCACAGTCGTACGCCAGGGCTTTTTCAAAAGCGATCATGGTATTTTCCGGATATTTGCGGGAATATCCGCGATGAGCATATATTTTCATGGACAGCTCCTTTGAGTGATTTATTATTTCCTTTGCTCGGCCTGAGCGTGAATGCCTCCGAGGCGTTTTTTTCATGATAACACATCAGGATTTTCAGTCAATCAGTATGAGGGGCAAGCGCCGGGCAGTTCAGATTTTTTAAATTGTGAAACAGACTGCGGCATTTTATACATTATAATAGATTGGTGTGAATGGAGGATTGAAATGATCAAAGAATTTATCAGGTATTACAGACCGCATAAAAAGCTCTTCTTTATCGATCTTTTGTGTGCGTTTCTGATCTCAGCCAGTGATCTGGTGTTTCCCATGGTGACAAGGCGGTTCATCAATGACTTTATTCCAAACCGGGATCTTGCAATGATCATCCGCTTTGGGTTCATCCTGCTGGTATTATACGGGGTGCGTTATTTCCTGGACTATGTGGTGGGCTACTGGGGCCATGTCCTGGGCGTACGGATGGAATATGACATGCGCCGGGATATGTTCAATCAGCTGCAGAGAATGTCCTTTTCCTATTATGATGACACAAAAACCGGGCAGATCATGTCCCGGCTCGTCAATGATCTCAACGAGATCTCAGAACTGGCTCAT
This sequence comes from uncultured Clostridium sp., assembly GCA_964475185.1. Classification (GTDB taxonomy): domain Bacteria; phylum Bacillota; class Clostridia; order Clostridiales; family Clostridiaceae; genus JG1575. The sequence goes on from CAYYVR010000144.1 coordinate 4,171, forward strand.
CACGGGCCGGAAGATCTGTTCATCTCGACCATCATGCTCTCGGGTTCCTTTGTCCTCCTGTTGGGGATCAATGTGCCGCTGACACTGATCGTTTTCTCGGTCATTCCGTTTCTGGTCTGGTTCACCATGTCCTTTAACAAACGGATGCGGCAAAGCTTTCAGGATCTGCGGGTCTCCCTGGGGGAGATCAATGCCAATCTGGAAGATGCCATTTCCGGGATCCGCGTCGTCAAGTCGTTCACCAATGAAGAATTTGAAAAAGAGCGATTTGATTACGGAAACAATCAGTTCAAGGTCCTGCGCGGAAAAAGCGTCCGCTATCTCGGCATCTTCGGCGGAGGGATCAGTTTCTTTGCCAATCTTCTCAATCTGATGGCCCTGGTGTTTGGCGGGTATTTTGTGTATCTGGGTCAGATCGATATCGCAGATCTTGCGGCGTTCATTCTCTTTATGGGGCTGATGATCAGTCCGGTCCGCCGCCTGGCGCAGTTCGCGGAACTTTTCCAGCGGGGCATGGCCGGATTCAGGCGATTCTCCGAGGTGATGGCTCTCTCGCCGGAGATCGAGGATAAGCCCGATGCCTTCCCGCTCACTGACGTGAAAGGGGAGGTGACATTCCGGGATGTCACCTTTAAATACAAGGATAACCAGGAGCAGGTCCTGGCCAATGTGAATCTGAGCGTAGAGGCGGGGGAGACCATTGCCCTGGTCGGACCATCGGGCGCGGGGAAAACGACCCTTTGCTCCCTGATCCCTCGTTTTTATGAAGTAGCTTCCGGTCAGATCCTGGTCGATGGGCAGAACATACAGGATGTCACGTTGGAATCCCTGCGGTCCAACATCGGCATCGTACAGCAGGATGTATTTCTGTTCTCCGGTTCGATCCTTGAAAATATCGCCTACGGCAAACTGGACGCAACCAGGGAAGAAGTCATCGAAGCAGCCAGACTCGCCAATGCCCATGATTTCATCATGGATACACCCAACGGCTATGATACCAACATCGGGGAACGGGGCGTGAAACTGTCGGGCGGGCAAAAGCAGCGGATCTCCATCGCCCGGATGTTCCTGAAAAATCCTGCGATCCTGATCCTTGACGAAGCCACGTCCTCCCTGGACAATCAGTCGGAACGGATCATCCAGCAGTCCATCGAACGGCTGGCCAGGGGCAGGACGACTTTTATCATTGCCCACCGTCTGGCGACCATCCGCAATGCAAAGCGCATCGTCGTTCTGGTCCCCGGCGGAATTGCCGAAGAAGGCACCCACGATGAGCTCATCCATAAGGAAGGGGTCTACGCCGATCTTTATCAGACACAGTTCTAAGAACGATGCTTTAAGGGAGTTATAAGGAAGCTATAAGGAATTTATAAGGAAGGAGTACTCGCATGAAGCTGTAAGGAAGAATAATGGTCTCAACCTCAGCAGATGAAACAACACAGATTGAAGAAGAACCATCCAGTCAGTGAAGACAGACGGCGCAGGGTTATCCTTTGGGAGGCCCTGCGCCGTTCTGACGATTTCTGATAGGTGCCGCGGGGATCAATGAGTGCACCGGATTCCCGAAGATTGAGGCTCATGGGCGGATCCAGGGCGGGGTCATCCCGCAGGGGGGTGATGTCCTCTCATGGACTGATCAGGCTTCATCTTCACTGGTGAACAGCTGGATTAACATGAACTGACCCGTGTGTATCGCAATATGAAAATAACAGATTAAAGAAGAAAACAGGAGCATAAAGAATATTAACGCCATAAATCAGACCATTCACATTAAAATAAATCCGGCAGAATGATAGAATAAATATTGCACTCAAGAAACGTACTTACAACAACTTAACAAGGTCTTAAACAAGATTTTACAAAGTTAAAAAAAGGTGTTGACAGTACGGATCACCGGGTGATATACTTAAAAAGTTGCA
>CAYYVR010000145.1:0-4832 GCA_964475185.1 uncultured Clostridium sp.
AACTGATCTTAAAAGTACCTTCCATGGTCCCTCCTTATCGACCGTGCCGCGCACGGTCTGAGTGTGACTTACAAACTGATCCAAAACAGGATCTGATCCAAAACAGGATCTGATCCGATGATTCGGTGATGATTCGATGATGATCCGATCCGGCATAAAGGAGAGGGATCCCGGCAGGGGATCCGACGCTGACACAGGATCGGAATCTAAACATACGTTCTAAATATTACATCATTTGCAGGGTACAGTAAAGTCTGTTCCGCTGAACATCCCGTGAATTTTATATGTCCGGCTGGATGATCTGCCTGACCCCTGACTGATGCCAGCATGGTGCTGTGAGTGATCTGAAAACCCGGGGCAGGACGGTCAGAAAAGACCTGTAAATATACAGGCCTGATCCAACGGATGATCGTGATGCCGTCGATCCGGCACAAGGACCGATCTTTGTTCGGTCTGACGCCACAATGCATCCATTATAAATTATAATCATTAAAATCACATGAGCAGACTTTGAAAGGGTCTCTTGGATGGCCTTCCCGCTCCTGTTCGGACCGGTGCCCTGGCTCTGATTGTTATTTGTGCTGATTGAGGATCTCCCTGGAGAGCAGAAACTTTTCCAGGCGGGTCTCATAGCCGGCTTTCATGTAGACCTCGTAGGGGATGTCTTCGGTGCCGGTGAGTTCCCGCTTGATGTATTTGATCAGCGGCGGATTCATCACCAGGATCGGGCCCATGAGATTGGTGCCGATGAAGTTTTTATAGTGGACGCCTTCCAGTTTGCTTTTCCGGTTGAAGCCGTGGCCCCGTTCCACCGCCAGAAAGGGCATGGCTTCATTGCCGTACTGCTCCGTGAAGCGGGCATCGTACCCCATGATCTTCTGGTTCATAAACGTTCCCATGACGGTGGAATCATGGCGGTCAGCCATGTTGCGCTTCGTGGTGAAGGGAAGCAGCGCCAGCGTTTTGAGCCGCCGGCCGTCGGGGAGCTCGATGAACTGGCCGAAGATCTCCAGGGCGCTGTTGATGATGAGGAAGAAGGTGCCGATCTCGATGAGTTCCTTCAGCCGCTGGCGATGAGGCTCCAGGTGACGGGTGACCAGCTCCAGGTTGGCCTCAGTCATGGGACCCATGTAGATCAGATCCACTGTATGGCCGGCAAAATAGGGCTCAGCACCGATCTCAGTGTAAACGAACTTGGCTTCAGGGAAGGTTTTTTCCAGATATTCCACATTGCCGCGGTCTCCGTAGAGGATGAAACCGGGATATAAGATCTCAATGGTCATTTTGCTCCCTCCAGTCGTTTCACCAGTTCGTTGCGGATGGCTTCGGCTTCCCGCCGGCTGGGCACATGGATGCCGTGGAGAATGAAGATGTCTCCGTCCTGATCAAGGTTCACCAGATCCGCCACGCTGCGGTAATCATCCAGCGCCCGGATCTTCTCTTCAGGGATGCCGGCCATGAGGGCCCGCACCACCAGGTCACTGGCCCGCCAGCTGTTGAGGATGAGCCGGTTCACATCGTCCCCGGCCAGATACTCAAAATCGGTGTCATAGAACCAGGCCAGGTTCTCGTCATACCGCGTGGCTTCGTGATCGTCGTTGGCGATGATGACGGTCTTATTGCCGGGGTGCTTCTGGATGGAATCGAAGACCCGGGAGTTGGCGATGGGGTTCATGCGCTTGGCGCAGATGAGGTAGATGGTCTTGCCCCCGGCCCGGGTGGCGTTGTAGCGGCTGGATACCACCCGCAGTCTGGCCATGGCTTCTCCGATCTCCCGGCGGGAGACGCCGAACTCACGGAGCGCACTGTAGGCGGCCAGCTGATTATAGATGGCTTCGGTGGTGCCCAGGATCAGGGGCAGCTCCACCCTCTCTCCGTTCTCTTCCAGGTGGAGCTTCTTTCCGGTGTAGTCGACCTCGCGGACGATGTACTTCGCCGCCTGATTGGTGAATCCGCAGACGGGACAGTGGGCCTGCCCGATGTGATGATAGCGGACAAAATCCCACGCCAGGGCCGTATTGCACTGCGGACAGTAGCGGATGTCTTGCAGCCGGGAATCCCTTCGCTGGACCTCCCCCTTCTGAGGGGCAATGGAAAAGAAGACCCGCTCATTGCCCTGGCCGATCTGGGAACTGATGAGATCGTCGGCATTGAGGATCAGTTTTGTGGTTTTCGGAATGCCGCCGTCGATGGTCCGCCTGATGAAATCGGTGTGGGCGTTGCGCTTGTAGGAATCCTGATACAGGTTGGTGACCACCAGAAGTTCCGGGTGGACGTGAGGGAAGATCTTCGGCGTCCAGCGCTCATCCACTTCCAGGATGGCCAGTTCCGATTTCTTTTTCCCGGCCAGATCCAGATTGTCGGCCAGGGTCGTGATGATGCCCGAATCCGTGTTGGACCCGACGCTGTTGCTGACGATATGTTGATGGCGCACCGACAGAATGTCCAGCATCATGTTGGACGTGGTGGTTTTTCCGTTGGTGCCGGTGACGGCGATGATCCGCTCCGGTTTGGGCAGGTGCTTTAAATACTGGGGATCGATTCTGGCCGAAACGACGCCGGGCAGGTAGGTCCCCTGACGCTTCAGGAGCCTGAGCCCGAGACGGGCCGCCTTTCCGCCGTACAGTCCCAGACGATATCTGAGCTTTGACATGACGTATCCTCTTTCCATTTGATTTCTATCCTCTATTATATCAGTACAGGAGCGACCCCCTGATGATTCCATAAATATTTACAGAAAAATCAGCGGGTCTGTCTTTTTTCTCTTATTCAGCTCTGGGAACCACCCGGACCAGGGTCTGACTCCCCGTCTCTTCGATGGACAGCGTCTGGCGGTCTCCCCGATAGGTGAAATTGGCCACGGCGGAGTGCAGATCCTCACCGGCCAGAAAATGGCAGGTGATCTCGGGAACGGTCAGGGAAGCCCGCAGCAGCAGGCGGGAGGCTTGGACCATCTGGATGGAAAAGCCGTCCAGGGACAGCCGCACCACCGGATGGGGCAAAAGCAGGATGAAATCCCGGTCGTACCCCAGTTCCTTCACGTTGCGCAGCGTAAACTCGCCGGTGACTTCCAGAAGGCCGTATAGAATATCCATTAGTAAGCCTTGCCCCAGATGACCAGTTTGTCCGCCGGTTTGCCGCAGCAGGCACAGGTCTCGCCCACGGCTTCGCCTTCAAAGGGGATGCAGCGGGATGTCAGGCCGGCGTCTTCCTTGATCTGTTCCTCACAGGCCTGATCCCCGCACCACATGGCTTTGATGAAGCCCGGTTTGGTTTCGGCCAGTTCCTTCATGTCGGCCAGATCTTTGGCCACATAGGTCTTTTCCGTCATACGGGCCCTGGCTTTGGCCAGGAGGCTGTCATGGATGTCAGCCAGAAGGATCGGCAGCCGCGCCGCCAGATCCGCCATGGCCACGACTTCCTTTTCGCCGGTATCCCGGCGCACCAGGATGACCTGTCCCTGTTCGATGTCCTTGGGTCCCACTTCCAGGCGGACCGGAACCCCCTTCATTTCATATTCGGCAAACTTCCAGCCGGGGGATTTATCCGACAGGTCACTGATGACCCGCAGTCCCTGCGCTTTGAGCAGGCTTTCGATCTCCTGGGCTTTCTCCCGGACCCCGCCCTTGTGCATGGCGATGGGCACGATGACCAGCTGATGGGGCGCGATGTTCGGGGACAGGACCAGGCCGGAGTTATCCCCGTGGACCATGATCAGCGCGCCGATGGAGCGGGTGGACAGGCCCCAGGAGGTCTGATGGACGAATTTGAGCTGACCGTCCCGGTCCTGGAAGGTCATGTTGAAGGCCTCGGCGAACCCGGTGCCGAAATAATGGCTGGTGCCCGACTGCAGGGCTTTGCCGTCATGCATCATGGATTCCACGGTGTAAGTGGCTTTGGCACCGGCAAACTTCTCTTTATCCGTCTTGATGCCCCGGATCACCGGAATGGCCAGAACCTTTTCATAGACTTCCGCATAGATGTCCAGCATCTGGATGGTCTCGGCTTCTGCCTCTTCCTGGGTGGCATGGACGGTGTGCCCTTCATTCCAGTGGAACTCGGAAGTGCGCAGGAACGGCCGGGTGGTCTTTTCCCAGCGGACGACACTGCACCACTGATTGTAGAGTTTGGGCAGATCGTTGTAGGACTGGACGACCTTGGCGTAATGCTCGCAGAAGAGCGTCTCCGAGGTGGGCCGGATGCACAGGCGCTCGGTGAGCTCCTCGCTGCCGCCATGGGTGACCCAGGCCACTTCGGGGGCAAAGCCCTCCACATGGTCCTTTTCCCGCTGGAGCAGGGATTCCGGGATCAGCATCGGCATGGACACATTGACATGGCCCGTTTCCTTGAAGCGGCGGTCCAGGTAGCCCTGGATGCCTTCCCAGAGAGCGAACCCGTAGGGCTGGATGATCATGAATCCCTTGACGGAAGAGTAATCCGCCAGCTGTGCCTTGCGCACCACATCGGTGTACCACTGGGCGAAATCCACCTCCATGTCGGTGATCTGTTCAACTTTCTTCTTGTTCTTATCTGCCATCTTTTTGTTTCCTCCCAAAAAATATAAAAAGGCACCCTGGAAAAGGGACCGGATCTTCCGGTGGTACCACCCTGATTGACGGTTTCAGAGAAACCATCCACTTGATGCCTTAACGCGGCACACGTCATCCCATTGCCTGGATGAAGCTCCGTGGGGGGTTCTGCGGGATCCTGACGAGTCTTTTCACCGGCTGACTCTCTCTTGTGTCCTGATCGTCCCATACTGATCCACTTCATAAGCTTTTCATCAATTCTCTCATTAATATGTCAGATTCACAACGGTTTGTCAATGATAA
>CAYYVR010000145.1:4932-6085 GCA_964475185.1 uncultured Clostridium sp.
GGGCTCTCTTTGAAACCGGCATCAGCCGGACCCCGTCGATGAGATCCTCAGCTTCCCCTCGGGATCCGGGCCTTCAGTTTTTTTAGGATCAGCGTCCCGGCATTGGCAAAGACCAGGCCCGCGATGGTGATGACGATGCCGATGATCTGCCGTCCGCTGATGGTTTCATTCAGGAGCATGACGGAGGCCAGTACCCCGACCAGGGGCACCAGCAGCGAAAACGGGGAGATCTTAGACGAGGAGTATTTGCCGATGAGGCTGGTCCAGAGCCCGTAGGCCGCAAAGGTGGAAAAGACCACCATATAGCCCAGGGAGATCAGTGCGGCCGGCTGCAGGGTCCGGACGGCTGCCGCCACGGCCTCCGGCGTCTCCATGACCAGGGACAGGAGAAACATGGGGATCGGGACATAGAGCGCGGACCAGACCATGATCTCCAGCGCGCTGGTCCGCTGACCCTGCCGGGTATTGTAATTGGCGATGACCCGGTAGAACACATTGGCCGCACCAAAGAAGAATGCCGCCATCAGCACCAGCAGAAAGGGCACCAGGGGCAGCGCCGTATCGCGATGGAACAGTCCGCCCAGAAACAGGACGCCGAACACGGAGATCACGATGCCGGCGATCTGGATGGGGGTGATTGTCTCATCGAGGAGCCAGACCGCCAGGGGCAGCGCAAACACCACCTGGGCCTGGAGTAGCACCGAGGCGATCCCTGCCGGCATCCCCATGCCGATGGCGGTGAACAGAAGACCGAACTGGGCGATGCCCATGAAAAAGCCGTAACTGAGCAGGTAGTAGAACGGGATGGCGGGCCGGCGGATCCACAGACAGGCCGGGAAAAAGACCAGCACAAATCGGACCCCCACCAGAAACAGCGGCGGAAATCCGGACAACCCGATCTTGATGGCAGCAAAATTCAATCCCCACAAGACCACCACCAGCAACACTTTGATATAATCCCCACCGCTCAGATCCCGCTCATTCATCCGCTGTTCCCCGCTCTCATTATTAAGTATTCACATTATCTTACCACCAAACCGGTGAGAGTTCACCCGGACTTTGCGACGCCTTTTCTCCTGGTCTCCTCGGTCTCCTGTTCCATGTCCTGGCTTCAGCAGATTTCCGGACGGACTTTCCGTATATATTTTCCGGA
>CAYYVR010000146.1:0-5993 GCA_964475185.1 uncultured Clostridium sp.
CTGGACTTTCACCAGTTAGCAATTAACGGCTTGCTGGGCACGCCAAAAAAACAAAATCACCCGATGGACATCGTTCCATCGGGTAATTTTGTTACCGTGAGTCATTTTTCTGATCGATTCGGATCTTTGGGGACACTTGAAAATTCCGACACATCACCCTGCCGGATCCGGCCAACCCATCCATCCGATCCGCCGGAGCGGAAGAGGGATCCGCCTGATCCTGTGGATCAGTACGAGGCTTTCAGCTGGTGCAGTCGCTCCCTGAGCCGTTCCACATCACCCTCCAGCTCCATCAGATCATCCAGCGCGGCATGGATCTTATTCTGTGAAATGAGGTCCGAAAAAATATTGTCAAATACAATATCAAACACCATATTCAGATCCCCGGCTGAAAAAGTGATCTCAAGCGCCTGCGAGACATCCCGCAATTCCCTCTGAAGCCTCTGAAGATCGAACTGGATGGCTTGCATGGCTTCTTCGGCATGACTCATTTTATTATGCTTGATGAGACTGGCGAACAGGCCGCCCCCCAGGATGTCGAAGATGCCCCAGTTCTTGGCGCTTTTTAGTTCATTTTTTGCATTACCGATGCTGGCCAGAACCTGGTTGCAGGCGGTGATGGCTTCTGTGATCTCCCGTTCTTCCATGGTCAGTTCCTCCATTGGCTGAGTTTCTAATGCTATTGCTTTCCAGTGTACCCTGCCCGGCTTAAAATATTCTGAAATAACTGAAATAACAGACGGCAGATCGCCGTCTGAAATGAATCCTTTATAATGGATTGGCGGGTCGCTCTTTGCGTTTTCGAGGAGTTGCGGACCGCTGCTGCCTGCCATGAGGAAGGCAAGGGTAAGAGTGGTACGTTCAGATCCATCCAACACCCGATGAACGGATCACTCCCTGAACGGTTGTTTCCTTGACGACCCCTTCCCGGACGATCATTTTTTGCTGACGGATTTGGATCCGTCTTGCTTCTTTCGCGCCGGTCGTTTTTTTGGTTGGGGGTCCGCCTTATGGATGTTCTCTTCATTGAACGCCTCTTCGGAGGTGACATTATCCCGTACCCAGACGGAGACCTGACCGCCGTTGCAGACAAACACGCCATCCCCGTTCTCATCGATGGTGACTTTTTCGGTGCGGTTACCGGTATAGTCGGCGTAAACGTCCCCCTGATTCACAGACCCCACATTCATTTTCTTTTCGCCGCCTTCTCCGTTGCTCATAATGACGGCACAGCCGTATGGGTGAGCTTCATTCCCCATCCGGACCCAGCCGACGACATTGCTGTCATCGAAATAATCGACCTGTTCGCCGTAGGCATGCCGGGTCCTCAGATAGAGCAGTTTATCGATCATCGCCTGCTGGCCGTCGATGGATTCAGGCGCTTTGATGCCGTAGTAGTCTCCGTAGAACACTTTCGGGTAACCGGTCTGACGAAGAAGGATCAGGGCGTAGGCCAGGGGTTTGAACCACGGCTCCACCCAGGACTGCAGCGCCTGAGTTGGCTGTGAATCGTGATTATCGACAAAGGTCACGGCGTGATCCGGATTGTCCCGGACCAGCGTCCCGTCAAAAATTTGGCGCATATCGTACTGGTCACCGGAATGACTGGCCTGATGCATATTGAAGTGGAGCTTCACATCAAACAGATCCATCTCGAAATCAGTGTTATCAAGATACTGGTCGATCTCTTCCTTGTCCTGATTCCAGTATTCCCCCACCGCGTAGAAATCCGAGCGGTATTCGCCTCTGATCTTGCGGATCAGATCACGGATAAAGAAATCATTGATGTGCTTGACCGCATCGAACCGGAACCCGTCCACACCGGTCTCATTGACGAACCAGAGCGCCCAGTTTCGGATCTCTTCCACCACATCGGGGTGCTTGAAGTCGATGTCGTTGAACATGAGATAGTCAAAGTTGCCGTTTTCATGGGACACCCCCTGGGACCAGCCTTTATTGACACCCTCGATCATAAAGACAGCGCGCCGGTCATCCCGGGCATTGAAGTCCGTTCCGGAGAAATGGACCCAGTTCCATTTGAAGGCTGAGTACTTGTCGCCGCGTCCGGGAAAAGTGAACTTCGTCCAGCCCTCGATCTCAAAGGGGTCTGAGATCGGCTGGGTCCGATTCATCGGATCCATTTCCCGGACCATGAAGGTTTCCTTCTCATCTCCGTTTGCTTTGTGATTTAAGACCACATCGGCGTATACCTGGATCCCGTGGTCATGGAGCACTTGGATGGCCTCCTCCAGCTCCGCCTTGGACCCATACTTGGTATTCACCGATCCCTTCTGGTCAAATTCACCCAGATCATACAGATCATAGGTGCCATATCCCGTGTCAAAGGGAGATGTTGCCTTGAATGCGGGCGGGATCCAGACACTGGTCACCCCCAGATCTTTCAGATGCTGCGCATCCTCCTTCAGGCGGATCCACAGATCCCCTTCCAAATCCTGCATATACCATTCAAAATATTGAAACATGACTCCATTGCGACCCATCATCAAACCCCTGCCTTTCATCGATCTCATTCCAGATCGGTTCTTCTGTTGTTTTTTTTCGAAACCCCTCCGGCCCGGTGCCGGCGCGTTGCTGAATGATTTCTTCACAGTTTTTTACTGTTCGCTGTTCTTTACTGTTCCTCATTTTTCATGACTGAGCATCACTGTTTTTCACTGTTCTTTTTACGATTTCCTGTGACCCGCAGAATGAAGACCGCAGCCTCCACTCAGGGGTGCTGCGATCTTATTATACTATAGTCTGAATAATGGGCCCGATGATGATATCCATCAGTTACAAATCAGTAATACTTCCTTAATACTTATGCCGGGTCCCGGATCGCTTTCCGGTTTATTTTTCTTCGCCGGACTTTTCGGCAGTTGGATCCTCCTGAGGCTGGGCTCCGTAAAGATCGATGAGCCGGGCGGCCTTGGCGCTGAGTTTACCGACCAGATCGTCGGGGGCGATCAGTTTGACCCCGTCTCCCTGTCCCATGAGCCACATCAGAATGCCGTCTCCGAAGAGTTCAGCTTCCACCAGATGCTCATATCCGTCTTTTCCCCAGGGGGAGACCTGTGCCGTTGAGAGTTTGTCACAGACCGCCTCCAGGGCGAAGTCACGGACCAGCAGCTTGATATGGTGCAGACGGCCGCCATACATGAACTGAATGCGGCGCCGGTACTCGCCTTCCTTGAACCGTTTGGATTCCTGGACCTGATACCGCTCATCCATGAGCTCCATCTCCTGGATCCGGTCGATGCGGTACATCGTCGGATTTTCATCACCTTTGATCTGGAAATGCTTTTCCTTGTCGATGTTTTTGATGTTGCCTGCCAGATAAAAATAATACTCACTGAAGATGATGCCAAGGGGCTCTATGATCCGGTCCACGGATCCGCCGGTGGATTTTCCGTAGGTCAGGTGGATGATCCGCTGTTCCTTGATCGCTTTGGCAATGTCCAGGAGGTGATCCAGGATCGGCTGCTGGTGACTTGGCTCCACATAGTTGTACCATTCATTGAGCAGCAGGTCCCGGATAAAGCGCTGATCCTGGACTGAGACCGAGGAGGATATGAGCTTTTCAACAATGGGTCCCATTTCCGTCTGAGCCAGGCCCCGGGAATCCATCAGGATCTTGACCACTGAGAGGATCTGGGCTCTGGACATGTATTTGCTGTCCGCATTTTTCAGTTGGAACTGTCCTTTGTCGCGCTTGGACTCCACCGTATTGACGATTTCAAAGTTACCGGGTTTTTCCACATTATGATCCGCCAGAAAGAGCTCGATCTGCTCAAAATCCCGCTTGATGGATTTCTCGCTGACGTCATATTTCTGCGCATATTCCGACAGACTGATGGCTTCCCCGTTGATCAGAGCCGTATAAATATCAAGAATGCGGTCCTGTTTCGATCCGATTTTTTCTGTCACTGCTTCATGCTCCTTTCCCTGCGATGCCTGACATGAACTCCAAGTCAGAAGGGATTATCGTATATTCCATGCATGTTAGCTCCATGTCTTAGTATAAATCGTTTTCATCGGTCGGGGCAACCTTTCCCTGTATATATATTAAAATATCTGTTAAATAACCCTGCCCGGGTCAGACCAAAAAAATCATGCGGCGCAGAGACTCTCCCCTGCACCGCATGGTTTTGTATGGCTCATCGAAATGACTCGATTGTTGATCTGTGATTCGATATGCTGTGATCCCAGCCTAGGGCCGGATCTCAAGGATATCAAACTGGAGATCTCTGGGATTTCCGAAGATCTTCAGGGTATCACCGGGTTTGGTGAAGACGATGGCCGAACCAAGATTCTTGGCCGTTCCGACATAGACTGTCGGATCGTCCTTGGCCCGGATGAAGTAGAGCGTATTGCCGTCAATGACGACACTCTGGATCTCTTCGATCACGATTTCCCGTTCATTGGCATCGGCTCCTGGCTGATTCGATGTATCAGTCCTCAGATTGTACTGCGCGATGACTTCCTGGACCGTGTTGCCGACGATGACCTGCTGGTAATTCTCCGCATCCACCAGCGCGAACATTTTCGCCAGTCCGGAATTATCCTTCAGGCCAATGAGATAGATCGGGCGGTCTTTGACATTGAGCAGGACCGGGAAGGCCGGCATGTAGTTTTTCTCCTGGATCTGACCGGCAGCAGAATTCATGGCTGAGTATTCGTCCGCAGACGGCACCGAGAAGAATTTGGACTCCTTGGTCCGCAAATTGACGAAGTAGAATCCAAGATTGGAGGAGTCACTGCGGATGGAGGTGACGCCGGTAAACAGATAGATATCGTCATTGAGCGGTACATAGTTGTATCCCCGGGTGGTCCGGGTCACGTTGCGCTGGCCGATGATGGAATTAAAGAATCCGCCGGTGTACATACCGCGGTAATCCAGCTGAGAAATGATGAGTTCAGCGGGATAGACGCGGTCGACCCAGTTGGGGATCTCGGAAACATCATAGTAGTTGGACTCTCCGGTGGCGCCGTCGGTGACGATGGCGCCTCTGACGTCGGTTCCGCCGAAGATGCCGATCCGCCGGGTCAGGACAGACGTGATGTAGTAGCCGTTGCCCTCATCATCCACCTCAAAATTGGTTTCACCGAACATCTTGGTGGGGTGGTTGAAACGGTTGTGGCGGGTGATGTCCCGCATCAGGATATCACTCTTGGAGTATTTCAGCGGGTTGACCAGTTTGACCAGATCCGCTTCCTGGGTCGCCATGTCCACTCTGACATAGTAGGGGATCCCGTTTTTGGAGTTGATGAAATACTTGATGATATCCGAGTATGCCAGGGGAGTTACTCGGACCGGCACATTGTTGATGTTGATCTGGGTGTAGTTTGAGTTGATCTCAAACTGCGAGACGACTTCCTGGATGGACCCCATCTGGCGTTCGCCGATGATGGCGGCCGCTTCCCGGTCCACGATGGGGACCTTGTCGAAACTGACTTCCTTGACGGTATCGGCAAAATTGGCATCTGTCACCGGGATCAGACTGGCATAGCTTTTCGCCCGGAAGACCGGCTGGGCAAAGAATCCCAGAACGGCCGGCACAGCGATCAGAATCGCCAGTGCGATGGCCGACATCCAACCCGTCCTGAAGACCGGCAGCTTGCCGAACAGAAGATTCAATCCGTTGAATACCAGAATGGCTGTGATCAGAAATGCGTAGAATTCAGGAGCCATGTAATTCAGAGCCGGAAGCGTCAGGAAAAAGTAAAGAAACATGAGGACCAGCGTCATCAGCAGGATGATCAGGGGATTGAGTCCTTTGCGCTGATTATCCCACTTGCTGACCTTGGACCTGATGTCTGCCAGCCAGTCCCTGAGACCTTGCCTGACTCCTTTTCCACTGCTTTTTTTCCGTCTTGGCCCAAAGTTCACCGTGTTGTTGAAACCTGTTCCATTGTTTTGACCATTATCCATAAATATAATCACTCCTCTTCTCTACCTTATACCAGTTTAATATTAACCCGCGATTAAAGCA
>CAYYVR010000147.1:0-5979 GCA_964475185.1 uncultured Clostridium sp.
AATAACAAAGGTTGAAAAAAACTCGATCATGAAATATACAGTTTCATAATACAATTATTCTTGATGGAGCGGTATAGGCAAAGATCGCAATTAAGTTTCTAACCTCAAAAATGTACCGAGCTTAAATTGAATTATTGGATAGGTTGCAGCTTTTTCAAAGTGAAATGGCTAAATTGAAATTGTGGCCAATTTGAGCCGGACTAGTCGATTGTGGAACAATGGGTCAATATTTAGATGAAAAGCTGACACAGGCCAAACTGAAGCTTCGTTTTTCAGATTTTGCTTTAAATTTTCAGGTTTGAACAATTTGAGCTTCTGTTTTCAAATCAACGGCATATTTATTCTGCATATATAACAATAAATCCGATCAGGGGAGAGATCCATTGTTATACGGAAGGACTGCTGGCGCTGTTTACTGGAGTTCTTGCCGATGAGCACCCGGACCTGAACATCACCAGAGAAACCGAATGGACAGGAATCATGGTGAGCCCCCAGTGGCTCGTGGTTTCGCACTATCTGTTCTTCTCAGAGGCGTGGGAACTGCATCTGGAGTGGCATGTGATGATCGCCCCTCACGACTGGGCGAAGATCGATCTGCGGAAGCGGTTCGAGGAGATCAGGCCTTCCTCCGCCTATGAGATCTCCTCCGTCAGTGCGAAGTCAGCGCCTGGTCCCATCGAAGTTCCCCCGGAGATCTGGCGGTAACGAATCACTCCCTGCATCAGCCCAGCTGGCCTGTCCATGCATCCACGGGTCCGCCGATCAGGAAGTCGCCGATTTGGCGATTTGTCTGCAAAAACATGGTGTCGGGATCCTACCCTCTGACATCAAAGGGGATGGCGGATGAGTGAGCGCCGGCCCCTGAACATGAAGTTCATAAAAATCGAAAAACAGCTTCCCGGCTGATAGGGATCAATATCGGCAAGGGGAGGCTGTTTTTGGTGATACTATGGGTAAACCGGGTCGCTGAGTGGTTCTGATTTGCAAATTAAAATCATATGAATGAATTGAAAAATCATTACTGATAAAATAAAAACAATGATAAACGCCCCGCTGGATCGTCACACAGGGATCCGCCGGTGGGGGAACGCCATCGATGCACCCCCTGGTTGTAAACCGGAAAATTCGGCCAGTGCATGGATTTTCGGGCGTCTAATGACTGAGACAGAACATGAGGAGGAATCAAATGAACCATCTGACCAGACTGAAAGTTGCTTTCATGGCAAAACTGACCAAAGGGGATAACAACAGGATGAGGATCGGCACCAGGATGTACCGGATCACGGACCATCTGGAGAAACGGCTTCGGCTGCTTCGTCCGATCCTTGGGATCGAAACCTTCCTGGCAACGATAGTGTTTCGGCTGAACATGAGAAAGTATGAGTCGATCCCCTTTGAAGGTGCCAATGGCCCCCTGTTGGAGGGGCTGAACATCACATTCCAATTCATTTTCGGCCTCTTCGCCCTGCTGATCGCAACCTCCCTTTTGATCCTCCCCTCTGACCTGGAGCAGGAGGCTTCCGAGCGCTTTGAAGAATGGGATCAGTGACTGACCCCTGGAACCTGAACGTGTCCCCGCACAGACGGGGCTGCAGCTGCCGACCCGCCGATGGTCAGAACTTTGAGTGAAAAGGGGAATTGAAATGAGTAGGATCAATGAATGTGTGTTTGAAACGGAGCGTCTGATCATACGTCCCATGAAACGCGATGATTGCGACTTTGCCTTCGGGCTTTGGAAGAATGAGGCAGTGACTGAATTTCTGCCGAATCAGACCTACACCACACCATCTGAGTTGGCCGGACAGCTGGAGGGCCTGCTGGATGCAGCGCAATGGGCTGACGACAACTACTGTATCGCCGATCTGAAAGAAGATGGATCAAGAGCCGGCACCTGCTGCATCTTCAGGGAGAATGAGCAAGACGTCTGGGGCTGGGGATATGATATCCGGCCCGACCTTTGGAACAGGGGACTGGGGACGGAGCTGGGCGCTGGGATCAACGACCATTTGAAGAACAGGGGGATCACGTGTGTCCGGGTCCTGGTGTGTTCGGTCAATGGCCCTTCCCTCCGGGTCATGGATAAACTGGGGTTTGTTCTGGCGGAAGAGCGGATCCGGTTTGATTCGGAGAGGGCATGCGATTATGCTGAATCTGTTTTCATGAAAGATCTGGGGACAAAATGATCCGGATCCCCTGCTCTGTGAATGAAAACAGCCTTCCTGAAAAACAAATTACCGGATCAATATCAAAATTCAAATGACGGTGAGAGTTATTTAGAAATAATTAGTTATTTTCGCCTGATCATCAGATTTGCTTCCGATAAACCCGATTATATTGAACATTCAGCAATGGGCTGATTTGGATTTCACAATGTGATTATGGTATAAATAGATAGATATAAGTAATATATATAAGCTGATGCTCTTGCAGTAAAGGGCAGAGGACCTGATGCTTTTTTAGGGGTAAGAAACGCTGAAAGAGATCAGGATCAGATCAATATAAACACGACGGTCCAGTTTGATCTGGACTTTTTTCAAGCGAAAAAACATGAGGAGGATCCACATCATGACAAAAGTACTGCTCAATGACCTGACGGTGCGGGACGGCAATCAGAGTCTGTTAGCCACGCGAATGGATAAATCGGACATCATCGCTCTGGTGGAAAAGCTGGATAAAGTAGGCTATCACGCGCTGGAAGTCTGGGGCGGAGCAACCTTTGATACCGCGCTGCGTTATCTGGGAGAAAGTCCCTGGCAGATCCTGCGCGAGATCCGCCAGGCGGCGCTCAACACCAAGCTGTCCATGCTCCTGCGCGGGCAGAATCTGGTGGGATACCGCCACTACGACAATGAGACCCTGGAGCGGTTCATCCGTCTGGCCATTGCCAACGGCATCGACATCATCCGCGTCTTTGATGCCCTCAATGATATGAATAACATCCGCAATTCCGTCAAGTTCATCAAAAAGTACGGCGGCCACTGCCAGTGCGCCATCAGCTACACCGTCAGCCCGGTCCACACCGAGGCGTATTTCGTGGAGCTGGTCAGGGAAATGGCCGAGATGGGCGCTGATTCCATCTGCATCAAGGACATGGCAGGGATCCTGCTGCCCGAGGCTGCCTTTGATCTGGTCAGCGCGCTGAAGAAAGTGACGGATCTGCCCATCAATGTCCACAGCCACACCACGGCGGGTCTGACCAATCTGGTCATGCTCCGGGCCATGCAAGCCGGCGCCGACATTGTGGATACGGTGATCTCGCCGTTTTCAGGCGGAACCAGTCACATTGCAGCGGAAACCATCATCGAGACCGCCGAAAACATCGGCCGGGAGGTGGTCTACCATCCCGGGGGGCTGGATGAGGCTTATGAACTGGCCAATATCGTGGCTCAGAAATACATCGACAGCGGGCAGTACAATGCCCGGGCTCTGGTGGTGAATCCAAAGATCCTTCAGTACGAAGTGCCGGGCGGGATGCTCTCCAATCTCATGAGCCAGCTAAAGGATCAGAAGATGTTTGACAAACTCAATGATGTGCTGCAGGAGATCCCCCGGGTCCGCAAAGACATGGGGTATCCGCCCCTGGTCACACCGCTCTCCCAGATGGTCGGGACCCAGGCGGTATTAAACGTCATCCGCGGGGAACGCTATGCCATGGTGCCCAATGAGATCAAAGACTACCTGCGGGGCGGTTACGGCAAATCGCCGGCACCGGTGGATCCGGCGATCCGTCAGCTGATCCTGGGGAATGAGCCCGAGACGAAGCCCCGGGCCATTGAAGAGCTCACGCCGGTCTATGACATCGCGCTGGAGGAAATGAGCGAAAAACTCGGCCGCACGGCAAAGGAGGAAGAAGTTCTTTCCTATATCCTCTTCCCCCAGTTTGCCATCCCAGCCCAAACGGCGGAAGTACCGGTGAAACCAGAAGCGCCATCCGGCAAAGCACCCGGTGCAGCCGGAATTTCTGCCCCATCTGCCTCTGCCGGTGAGGAGAATGAAGTCATTGAATTTGAACTATTTATTGAAAGGTAGGAAACTATGGATCTAACGAATTTTAACCTGATGGACGGTGTGGAGCTTTCCCTCTTCGCCATGCTGGTGGTGTTCATCATCCTGGTGATCCTCCAGTTCATCGTCTATGCCTTTAAGTTCCTCCCCCGGGAACTGAAGGAAAAGGCGCCTGATGTCAGGCCCGCCCATCCCCGTCATCCGGCGAATAAAGATCAGGATGGCGCTGACGAAGATGAAATGGTGGCCATGCTGACAGCTTCAGCGCTGGCCAAAGAAGAATTCAAAGGCAATGTACGGATCAAATCCATCAAACGAATCGGATAGAGGAGAAAGAGCATGAAGACATACAAAATCAAAGTCAATGGAAAAGTATATATGGTGGAAGTGGAAGAAGTGACCGGCAGTGAGGCTGCTGTTTCGGCCCCGCCGGCAGATCAGAGCGCGCCGGCTCCTGCAGCCGGTGCCGGTGATATCCGGATCGAAGCCCCCATGCAGGGACTGATTCTGTCCGTGAAGACACCGGTGGGGACTGCCGTCCGAAAAGGACAGGTCCTGGCCATCCTGGAAGCCATGAAACTGGAAAATGAGATCGTGGCTCCCGTGGACGGAACGGTGGTCTCCGTTGACGTCAGAGACGGCCAGGCCGTAGACTCGGGCGTCCTCCTGCTGACACTGGCTTCGAAGTAGGTGGCCGTATGTTAGATATTCTCAGAGAGTTCCTTGCCACCGGCGGCATTGCCGCCATGAAGTGGCAGGACTTTATCATGATCGGCATCGCTTTGTTGTTCCTGTACCTGGCGATCTATAAAAAATACGAACCCTATCTGCTCCTGCCCATCGCCTTCGGCATGCTCCTGGTAAACCTGCCGCTGAACGGACTGATGGAAGAGGGCGGACTGCTGAAAATGCTTTATAAAGGCATCGAGTACGGCATCTATCCGCCGCTGATCTTTCTGGGCGTCGGCGCATCCACGGATTTCGGCCCCCTCATCGCCAATCCCAAGAGCATGCTGCTGGGGGCCGCGGCTCAGATCGGGATCTTCCTGGCCTTCCTTGGCGCCATTGCCCTGGGCTACACGGCGCTGGAGGCAGCCTCCATCGGCATCATCGGCGGCGCCGACGGCCCCACCGCCATCTATGTCACCAGCCTGCTGGCTGACCATATGCTGGGCCCCATCGCCCTGGCAGCCTATTCCTACATGGCCCTGGTCCCTGTGATCCAGCCTCCGATTATCCGGGCACTGACGACGAAGCAAGAGCGGATGATCCGCATGACGCAGCTGCGGCCCGTCACCAAACTGGAAAAGATCTTATTCCCCATCGTCGTGACCATCGTCGTCATTCTGCTGGTCCCCTCGGCATCGCCGCTCATCGGCATGCTCATGTTCGGGAACCTGATCAAGGAATCCGGCATCGTCCCCAACCTGGTGGATGTGGCCAAAAACGCCCTGATGTACGGGGTCACCATCCTGATCGGGCTCACCGTCGGCGCCAAAGCCGATGCCGCCACCCTGCTCAATCCCAAGACGCTGGGGATCATCGCCCTGGGCCTGATGGCGTTTTCCGTGGGA
This sequence comes from uncultured Clostridium sp., assembly GCA_964475185.1. Classification (GTDB taxonomy): domain Bacteria; phylum Bacillota; class Clostridia; order Clostridiales; family Clostridiaceae; genus JG1575. Next base: position 5,580 of record CAYYVR010000147.1, read on the forward strand.
ACTGCCGGCGGCGTCCTTTTAGGCAAACTCATGTGCAAGATCACCAGGGGTCAGATCAATCCCATGATCGGCGCGGCCGGGGTATCGGCTGTGCCGATGGCTGCCCGGGTGGTCCAGAAAATGGGCCAGGAAGAAGATCCGGGCAATTTCCTTCTGATGCACGCCATGGGTCCCAATGTGGCCGGCGTCATCGGCTCCGCCATTGCCGCCGGAGTCCTCATCAATTTCTTTGGCTAGAACCCGCTGAAAAAGCTGATTCCTTGCATCAGCCAGCCCCGTTCCCGCTGTCTTAACCAACGACAGCGGGAGCGGGGCTGTTTTTTGAATAGAGACCTTGCAGAACGGATTCCTTAGTTTAGGACCATAAAGTGAGAAAACCGTTGAGACTACTGGCTTAAGG
>CAYYVR010000148.1:0-5977 GCA_964475185.1 uncultured Clostridium sp.
AATACATTTTTTCATCATTTTATATTGCTTTATACTCTAAAAAGGTCAATAATAAAAATATATATAAGAAAGTAAACCATGGGAGGTGCATCAATGAGCCGGAACTACTTTTTAGTTCGACTGAAGCCCGGCGGAGTCGATCGTACAGATGAGTGTCTGCGGGACAACAAAATTGCGCTCGGCTGGAGCAAAACGGGAGACATATCCGATCTGTCAAAAGACGAGATCCGGGATAAACTGGAAGCTGAATATAATTATTCGGGGATGGCTTTATCCGGAAACCTGACATCACTGATCACGCTGAAAGATCGGATTTCAACCGGGGATTTGGTGGTCACCGCTGATGGTCCGCTGATCAGTATCGGTGAAGTCACATCAGAATATTATTATGACGAGGAAGCCGCCAAAGAAGACTATGGTCACCAGCGCGAAGTTTCCTGGATCCTGAAAAACATCAACCGGGATGATATCCCCGATGATCTGCGCCAGGCCCTGAGAGGACAAAAAGCAACGTATCAGATGAAGAATGTCGAGGAGACCCTGGAACTCATGGTGTCTCCGGATTTTGATGCACAGAGTCTGACGAAGGACAAACCGAAAAAGAAACGCGGCCGGCCCACCAAAGCCGAGAGCGAAGCCCGCCGGGCCCTTCTGGAGGCTGAAAAAGCCAAAAAAATGCCCGAAGGCGCTTCCGGGCAGTCGTTCACTTATTTTGAAAATGAAAATGTTCGCTATATAACCCAGAAATATCTGCTTCGGCCCGGTGAAACGGAAGCGGACGCCGTCTGGGTCCAGTTCGCATTCCCGGCAGACACCACCAGGGCAGAGGCCGACCGAATGGCCGCCTTCGTCAGTTCCTGCTATTTCACCGAATGATCTCCCCGTCCTGATCCCCAGGGGATTCAGATCTCCTGATTTTTGATCAGATCCACGTGGAGCGGATCCTGCGGTTCACCGTCTCTTTCAGATCATTCGCCAATAAAGACCAGCGGTACGGAGAACCTGTCTCCGGACCGCTGGTCTTTACTTATTGTGCCTCATTTTTTTCGGTCCTTTTCGTTTGAAGGGCATCCTGAGCTCCGCTGAATGGACACCTGACGTTTCCTGATCATTGGCTCCCCGATCGGTCCGTAACCTCAGATTCAGATTTTTTCTCGTGGAAACCTACCTGATTTACCATACCCCTGACTCTCAGCGGCAAAGCCCCTCCTACATGCCGTAGAATAATTTATCCGTGGCGTAATCATCATCCGATGTATAGTCGATGCCCAGGGCTCTGAGCATTTTCTCATCGTTGCTGTTGAGGATCGTGGTGGAATGGAGGTTGGTGCCGTCCAGCTGGTCGATGCAGCTGAAGGCTGCATGGGCCGACGGATTGGTGGCCGCTGACATGGACAGGGCGATGAGGATCTCGTTGAGATCCAGGAGCTGTTCCTGAAGATGCGATGTCTTCTGTTTCAGTTCACTGATGGGCTGGAGGACCACCGGTGACAGCAGGTAGATGTTGTCATTGATCCCGGCCAGATACTTCAGGGCATTGAGGACCGCGGCCGCCGTCGCCTGCATCATGGTTTTGCGCTTGCCGGTGATCAGGGTGCCGTCATGGAGCTCCAGGGCGACCACGGATACATTTTCAACATCACTGCCGGTCATGGTGGCAGCCAGTTTCCGGGCTGAAGGCACCACGATCCGGTCGCTTTCCGTCAATCCCATTTTTTCCATCAGCATACGGCTGCGCTCGAAGGATTCCAGGTCCACCCGGCCTTTTTTATAATCCACCAGCGCTTTGAAATACCGGCGGATGATCTCCTGATTGGCTGCGGCAGAAACGGCTTCATCATCGAAGATGCCGCTGCTGATGCGATTGACGCCCATATCGGTGGGGGATTTGAATTCACTTTCCTGCCCTGTGATCTTCTCGAGGATCCGCTTGAGGATCGGGAAGGTTTCAATATCCCGGTTATAGTTCACGGCCATGGTGCCATAGGCATCCATATGGTAGAAATCGATCATGTTGATGTCCTTGAGATCCACCGTGGCCGATTCATAGGCCACGTTGACCGGATGTTTCAGGGGCAGGTTCCAGACCGGAAAGGTTTCAAACTTGGAGTATCCGGCCATGAGCCCCTGACGGGATTCATGGTACATCTGAGAGAGGCAGGTGGCCAGCTTGCCGTTGCCGGGACCGGGGGCCGTCACCACCACGATGGGTTTTTCTGTCTGAATGTAGGAATTGGTGCCATAGCCGGCATCAGACACCACTGCATCGATGTCTGAAGGATATCCTTCGATGTGACGGTGGATATAGACCTTGATCCCCCGCCGGTCCAGCTTGTTGGCGAAGATCCTGGCCCCAGACTGATCCTGATAGCGTGTCAGGACGACACTGTTCACGGGGATCCCCTGGGCTTTCAGATCATCAATGAGCTTGAGCACTTCCATATCATAGGTGATCCCGAGGTTTTCATTGATTTTGTTGCGTTCGATATCACCGGCGTACATGCAGATGATGACTTCGATCTTATCTTTCAGTTTTTTTAGCAGTTCGACCTTGGCATTGGGATCAAATCCCGGCAGGACGCGCTTGGCATGCATATCATTGAACAGCTTGCCGCCAAATTCAAGGTAGAGTTTGTCATAGTGATCTACCCGCTCCAAAATAAATTCCGACTGTTCTTCCAGATACTTCTTTGAATCAAACCCTACTTTCATGTGTTACTTCCTCGTCTCCTAAGCTTATGCAGTGTGTATCCAGTAAAAATAAAAATATCAACTCAGCTTATATAATACCCTTATACGCACCGTCTTTCAATGTGAATTTCCATGTGACCTGAATGTCTTTTTCAGGGTGGATCTCAACCGGGAACCTGAACCGGCATACTCTGAAAACTCCCGGCGCGGGAACTTTCAACCATTTCCCAAAGGATTTTTCTTACGCCCGGTCCCAGTCTCATCCCCGGCGGACGTCGGGCTTTCCCGTGTCCAAGCGGCCAATGGGCCCCTGCTGCTTCGTGATCAGATCAGGATACCCTTCTTCTCCTGATTTCCTTACTGACAGAATAAATCTTCTGTATATAGGAGATCTGAATTAAATCCTGTAATTTTGATTAAAAATGATTTAGTATAACCTTTTCATGAGCAAACATGTTAAAATAAAGTGTATTCAATTATTTGAATAGTTCCACTTCCGAGTCTGATGAGCTAAAGAATCCTCCATGCAGTCAGACCGTCAGGGTACCGGGGGAAACCCCTGTGCCTCCCGCATTGGAAAGGATCTGGAGTAAAGCAATTTACTAAGATTAAGGAGTGTGGAAGAATGAACGGTTATTTTGGAAAACTGTTACGCGTCAATCTCTCGACCGGAGAAGTCAGGGTGGATCCCATCGACCCGAAGACCTCCATGGATTACATCGGCGGCAGAGGCCTGGGCACAAAACTGTTTTATGACGAAGTCGGCCCCCATGTGGAGGGTCTGAGCGAAGAAAACAAATTGTTCTTCATGACCGGTCTGCTGAGCGGAGCGGCTGTTCCCACCGGCGGACGCTACATGGTCATCACCAAGGCCCCGCTGACGGGCACCATCGCATCCTCAAACTCCGGCGGACACTGGGGCGCTGAACTCAAATATGCCGGCTATGACGGACTGGTCGTTGAAGGCAAGGCCGCCCATCCTGTTTATATCAGCATTGAAGATGACAAAGTCGAGATCCGCGATGCCTCTCATCTCTGGGGCAAAGTCGTTTCTGAAGCCACGGAACTGATGGCTCAGGAAACGCCGGCCCGCGCCAAAGTCCTTTCCATCGGCCCCGCCGGTGAAAGACAGTCTCTGCTTGCATCCATCATGAACGATATCCACCGTGCCGCCGCTCGTTCCGGAGTCGGTGCTGTCATGGGATCCAAGAATCTCAAGGCCATCACGGTACGGGGAACGCAGAAACCGCCCATTGCCGATCCGGAAAAACTGAAGGAAGCCAATCTTTCCGCCCTGAAAAAGATTCGGGAAAACGGTGTGACTTCCGCCGGTCTGCCAACCTACGGTTCTGCCGTTCTGGTCAATATCATCAACGAAAACGGCATGCTGCCCACCAACAATTTCCAGGAATCACAGTTCAAAGATGCTGAGATGATCTCCGGTGAGTGGATGACCGAAAAATATCTGACCCGCAAAGACCCCTGTCACCATTGCCCCATCGGCTGCGGCCGCTACGTGAAACTCAATGACTGGGAAGGCGGCGGACCGGAATACGAGACCATCTGGTGCTACGGTTCCGACTGCGGCGTCAATGACTTTGAAAAAATCATTCTTGCCAACACCATATGCAATGAATACGGTCTGGACACCATCGGTGCCGGCGCCACCGTCGCCGCTGCCATGGAACTCTATCAGAGAGGCTATCTGAAAGATGAAGATCTGGATGGGGTCAGCCTCAAATGGGGCGACGCAGACGCCATCGTCGAATGGACCCGGCGCATGGGTGCCGGCGAAGGTCTGGGCGCCAGAATGGCCGACGGATCCTACCGTCTGTGTGACTCCTTCGGCGTGCCGGAACTGTCCATGACCGTCAAGAAACAGGAACTGCCCGCCTACGACCCCAGAGGGGCCCAGGGCCAGGGACTTTCCTATGCCACCAGCAACCGCGGCGGATGCCATGTCAGAGGCTACATGATCTCCCCTGAGATCCTGGCTTTGCCGCAGGCCCTTGATCGTTTCACCACCGATGACAAAGCCGCCTGGACCAAAGTCTTCCAGGATCTGACGGCTGTCATCGACTCCCTGGGACTGTGTCTGTTCACATCCTTCGCGCTGGGTGCACCCGACTATGCTCAGATGTACTCCGCTGCAACCGGCGTTGAAACGACGCCTGAAGAGATTCTCAAGAAGGGCGAACGCATCTGGAACATTGAAAAAATGTTCAACCTGGAAGCCGGCATCACGCCGGAAATGGACACGCTGCCCAAACGTCTTTTGGAAGAACCGGTTTCTGAAGGCCCCTCCAAAGGCGAAGTCACCCGTCTGGATGTCACGCTGCCGGAATATTATAAAGTCCGCGGCTGGGCCGATGGCGTACCTTCCGACGAAAAACTGATTGAACTGGGACTGAAATAAATGATCAATGAACCAAAGGGAAATCAACCGCATATTCTGGTAAAACTCTTCGCCACACTGCGCGAAGGCCGCAGCAAAACCGTGGATTTTCCCTACCATGAGGGCCTCACCACCGGTGAGATCATCGATGCCCTGAACATTCCTCTGGAGGACGTCTCGATCCTCCTGGTCAATGGCCGGAGCGCTGAGACTACCCGGGTTTTGACACTGGGTGACTATGTCTCCATCTTCCCGCCCGTTGGAGGCGGTTAATGGAACGCTACAGCCGCAATGAACAGGCCCTGAGCCCGGAGGAAAACCTCGCTTTGAAAGAAAAGTCGGTGGCCATCGTCGGGTTGGGCGGTCTGGGCGGCTACGCTGCAGAATTCTTTGCCCGCCTGGGTGTCCGCCGCATGACCCTCATCGACCATGATGTCTTTGACCCCACCAACCTCAACCGTCAGCTCAACAGCTATCCGGACAACCTGGGCCAATCCAAGGTCCAGGCGGCCCGGGAACGGATCACCCGCGTCAACCCGGACATCACGGTCAATGCCCTTTCCCTTTCACTGGAGGAGACCAATGCCACTGAGATCCTCGCCGGCCATGACCTCATCATGGATTGCCTGGACAATATCCCTGCCCGACTCCTCCTGGAGAAAGCCGCCGATCAGCTGGCGACCCCTCTGATCCACGGCGCCATCGGCGGGTGGTACGGTCAGGTCAGCGTCGTCCTGCCGGGAGCCCGCACCTTGTCGAAGTTATATCACAATCAGCATGAAACCCCTTCTGCCTATTGGGGAAATCCGGTATTCATCGTATCCGCGGTGGCGTCGATCCAGGTGGCAGAGGCGGTCAAAGTCCTGGTCGGCCGGGAAGATACGCTCCAGG
>CAYYVR010000149.1:0-5943 GCA_964475185.1 uncultured Clostridium sp.
TGGCGTCTCATTCTTTTTCATTATAACAAGAAGTCAGGGGCAGGTGTGATAAAATTAGGATAAGTACGATGCGGTGCATCGTTTGAACCACTCAAATTTTGAACCACTCAAATAATGATCAGGCGGGAGAGCGTATGGATAAAAAATACATCATGGCCCTGGATCAGGGAACCACCAGTTCCAGAGTCATCTTATTCGATCAGGCAGATGGGATCCACGGGTTGGCTCAGAAGGAAGTCACTCAGATCTACCCTCAGGCAGGGTGGGTCGAGCAGGATGCCATGGAGATCTGGGCGACCCAGATGGGGGTGGCCCGTGAGGTGTTGGAGCGCACCGGCACCAGTCCTCATGAAATCGCAGCCATGGGCATCACCAACCAGCGGGAAACCACCGTGGTATGGGAAAAAGCCACCGGGAAGCCCATATACAATGCCATTGTCTGGCAATGCCGCCGCACGGCGCAGCTGTGTGATGAGCTGAAAGCCAGGGGGCTGGAGGAATGGTTCCGGGATAAGACGGGTCTGGTGCTGGATGCATATTTTTCCGGGACCAAGCTGCAGTGGATCCTGGATCACGTTCCCCATGCCAGGGAGCGTGCCCGCAATGGAGAATTGCTGTTTGGAACGGTGGACACCTGGCTGATATACAACCTGACCCGGGGAAAGGTCCATGCCACGGATTACTCCAATGCCTCCCGGACACTGCTCTTCAATATCCATGAACTCCAATGGGATGAGGAGATCCTGGACCTGTTGGATATCCCCCGCTCGATGCTGCCTGCGGTCATGCCCTCCAGCGGGTTGTTCGGAGTCACGGATCCGGGGACCTTCGGCGGTGCTCAGATCCCCATTTCCGGCGTGGCCGGAGACCAGCAGGCGGCCCTGTTCGGGCAGAGCTGCCATGAAAAAGGCATGGCAAAGAACACCTACGGCACCGGCTGCTTTCTTCTCATGAATACAGGATCCGAGCCGGTCCGGTCCGGTCATGGATTGCTGACCACCATCGCCTGGGGCCTGGAGGACACCGTGACCTATGCGCTGGAAGGCTCAGTATTCATGGGCGGCGCTTCCGTCCAGTGGCTCCGCGATGAACTGCGGATCATCCAGGCTGCGCCGGAGACGGAAAGCCTGGCCCTGTCGGTGCCGGATACCAACGGAGTGGTCGTCGTACCGGCCTTCACCGGGTTGGGCGCCCCTTACTGGGACATGTATGCCCGGGGCCTCATCATCGGCCTGACCCGTGGAGTCCGCAAGGAGCACCTAGTCCGGGCCACCCTGGAGTCCATCGCGTTCCAGTCCAAGGATGTGCTCATTGCCATGGAGAAAGACTCCGGCATCCCGGTGCGGCTGCTCAAAGTCGACGGGGGCGCTTCCCAGAATAACTTTCTGATGCAGTTTCAGGCGGACATCCTGAATGTTGAGGTGGTCCGCCCCCGGATCACGGAGACCACCGCTCTGGGAGCGGCCTACCTTGCTGGCATGGCTGTGGATTTCTATGCGCAGGGCGGTTCGAAACCGGCCCAGCAGGTGGACCGTGTGTTCAAACCGACGTGGTCGGATGAGGTCATCGACTCCAAATACAGACGGTGGAAACGGGCCGTGAAGCGATCCATGGACTGGGCAAGGGAGGATGAGGACCTATGATCTATGATGTCGCTGTGATCGGAGCAGGCGTCGTTGGCTGCGCCATCGCAAGGGAACTGGCCCGCTATGACTGGCGAGCCGTCGTCCTGGAAAAACACCTGGAGGTGGGAGAGGGGACGACCAAAGCCAACAGTGCCATCGTCCACGCGGGATACGATGCCCTTCCCGGAACACTCAAGGCAAAACTTAATGTCCGGGGTGCCCGGATGATCCGCGAACTTGCTCCGGTGCTGGATTTCCCCTATGAGCCCATTGGCTCCATGGTCCTGGCATTCAATGAGGCTGATGAAATGATTTTGGAGAAGCTCTATGACCGGGGGCTACAGAACGGCGTGGAGGGCATGTCCGTGATTTCCGGGGAGAAAGTCCAAGAGCTCGAACCTCGTGTATCTCCCCGGGCCACCCGGGCGTTGCTTTGCACGGAAGCCGGTATCGTCTGTCCCTTCAACATGACGTATGCCTTCATTGAAAATGCCATGGCCAACGGCGTCGAACTGCGGCGTGATCATGAAGTCCTCAGCATTCGCCGAAACGGGGGGATCTACACCGTCACGACCAGTCAGGGAGAGATCAGAACCCGGGTGCTCATCAATGCGGCGGGCATCGAAACCGGGCACATCGCCGCCATGCTGGGCGAGGCCGATTATGAGATCCGCCCCCGGCGGGGAGAGTATCGCCTGCTGGACCGGTCCGAAGGGAACATGGTGAGGCACGTCATTTTTCAGACACCGACGCCTCAGAGCAAGGGGGTCCTGGTGACGCCTACGGTCCACGGCAACCTGATGATCGGTCCGGATTCCGTCGAGGTGGAGGAAGATATGCCAACCACCACCGGGGAAGGGCTGGCCCGCATCGATGCCCAGGCGGTCCGGTCTGTCCCGGAACTGGATTTTTCAAAAACCATCCGGGTGTTTTCGGGCCTGCGGGCCACTCCGGATACGGGGGATTTCATGATCTACGCCAGCGGGCAAAACCCGGGGTTCATCCATGCCGCCGGCATCGAATCCCCAGGGCTGGCATCCGCTCCGGCCATTGCTGAAATGGTATTGCATCTGGTCCTCCGGACCGGGATCCTCAGCCCAGAGCAAAAGGAAACCGTAAAGGAAACCGGCACGGCCATCAAAGCCTTTTCAAGAATGGATGAAGCAGCCCGGCAGCGCGCGCTGCAGGAAGATCCCGCCTACGGCAACATCATCTGCCGCTGCGAGACGGTCTCGGAAGCGGAAGTCCGCCAGGCCATCCGCCGGCCCGCCGGTGCCCGGACCATGGATGGGATCAAACGGAGAGTCCGCCCCGGCATGGGACGCTGCCAGGGGACGTTCTGTGGGCCGAAAGTGATGGCCATCCTGGCGGAAGAACTGGGCATCGCCGAAGAGGACGTCCTGAAGGATTCCAAAGGATCAGAGATCATTCTGGGAAAGACAAAGGCAGCTTATGAGAACCATTCAGACTAAAGATCAGCTGGATCCGATCTACGATGTCATCGTCATCGGCGCAGGTCCCGCCGGTATGGCAGCCGCTCTGGCTGCCGGTGAGGCAGGGGCAGCAGTCCTGATCATCGACCGGGACAGGGAATTGGGAGGGATCCTGAATCAGTGCATCCATAACGGATTCGGGATCCATGAGTTCAAAGAGGAGCTCACCGGTCCAGAATTCGCCCTGCGTTTGATCCGGCAGATCGAAGACACGCCCCTCGATGTGCTGCTGGACACCATGGTCATTGAACTGAAGCCGGAGCTTCTGCTGATGGCGGTCCGATCCGGGGAGATCCTTCATCTCAGGGCCCGGGCTGTGGTTCTGGCCATGGGCTGCCGTGAGCGGACGGCAGGAGCCATCGCTGTGGCCGGTTCCCGGCCCGGCGGCATCTATACCGCCGGCATGGCTCAGAAACTGGCCAATCTGGAGGGATACCTGGTGGGGAAAGAGGTCCTGATCTACGGGTCCGGCGACATCGGTCTCATCATGGCCCGGCGGATGACCCTGGAGGGGGCCCATGTGAAAGCAGTGGTCGAGATCATGCCGACGTCCTCCGGGCTGCCGCGCAACATCGCCCAGTGTCTCGACGACTTTGGGATCCCCCTGAAATTATCCACCAGTATTGCCCGCATCCACGGTCATCAGCGCGTCACCGGCGCGACCCTGGTACAGGTGGATGACTATCGCCGGCCCATTGCCGGCACCGAAGAGGAGATCACCTGTGATACCATTCTGCTGTCTGTGGGACTGATCCCGGAGAATGAACTCACCATCGGCGCCGGGATCCCGCTGCATCCGGTGACGGGCGGACCCTGTGTGGATTCGGCCATGATGACCCGAACACCCGGGATCTTCGCCTGCGGCAACGTCCTCCATGTCCATGACATCGCCGACTTCGTCACCCGGGAGGGTCGGATGGCCGGCGCCGGAGCTGCCCGATTTGCCAGGGGCGCGCACAAACCGGCTCAGCTGATCCCCGCTGAAGCGGGATCTGGGATCCGCTATGTCATCCCTTCGGGGGTTTATCCGGACGACCGGAAGGCCTTGTTTTCCATGCGCCCGGTCAGCATCTTTCGCAATGCGACCCTGATCGCATCTCAGGGAGACCGCAACCTGTACCAAAGACGCTTCAGGATCCTGAATCCGTCGGAAATGATCCAGGTGGAGCTGGAGCTGAAACACCCAATGGACGGCAGCCCCATCGTATTCACTGTGGAGGACCAACATGAGTAAGCAGATCATATGCACCGTATGCCCCATGGGCTGTCAGCTTCAGATCACAGAGGGCCCGGCCGGATATCAGGTCACTGGCAATGCCTGTCCAAGGGGCGAAGTCTACGGCATCCAGGAAATGACGGACCCCAGACGGGTCGTGACTTCCACTGTGAAAGTGACCGGAGGGGATCACCCGCTGGTGTCGGTAAAAACCAGCTGCGCCATCCCCAAAGGGCGCATGTTTGATGTGATCCGGTCGATCTCAGAGATGACCGTCCACGCTCCGGTGCTGGCCGGGGACGTGGTGATCCATGATGTTCTCGGGCTTGAGGCTGATGTCATCGCCACACGCAATGTGGCAGGATCCAGTACTGAAAAGTCTGATGGAGTCTGAAGGAAGTTGTTAAAACCGGGACCTGAACCACCGACCAGGGGATCCGTCAGAGCGGACCGTCGGGAACGCTGGGAGTGTTTTAGAACCCTGAAACGCTGAGGACCATGGAACGCTGACAGCGCTGAGACCATTGGGAATGAGAAGAACGGCCAGGTCCGATCGGGAACGTTCAGGACCGAGCTAAATGGAAAACCCGCGGAAGGCGAACCTTCCGCGGGTTTTGATGATTTGTCAGTCGTCTGCTTACATGACCAGGCCCATGGTGATGGACTTGGAGGGGCAGACCTTGATGCATTCGCCGCACTGGACACATTTGTCCTGGTCAATGATGGCCAGGGAGTCCTTCATGGTGATGGCATCGTATTTGCATGCCCGTTTGCAGAGCGTACAGCCGATGCAGCCGATATCGCAGGTCTTCTTGACGATGGGGCCAAGCAGCGGATTGGAGCAGCGGTTGATGTAGGCATTTTCGACTTTGGGAACCAGGTGAATGATGTTCTTGGGACATTCCAGAACACATTTGCCGCAGGCTACGCAGTTCTCCGGGATGATCCGGGCAACGCCGTCGATGACTTCGATGGCGTCGTATTCGCAGACGGTCTTGCAGTCGCCGAAGCCGATGCAGCCGTATACGCAGCTGCCCGGTCCGTTCTGGACCAGATTGGCAGCCTTGCAGGTCTGGATCCCGGTGTACTCATATCTTGGTTTCGTGTGTTCGGACGTTCCCTGACAATAAACCTGAGCCACGGTGGGCACGAATTCGCCGCCGGAGTATCCCAGGTACTCGGATACTTCCTGAGAGGTATCCGCTCCGCCGGGGATGCATTTGGTGGTGTTGGTATCCGATCCGGAAGCCAGTGCCTCGGCATAGCCGGAGCAGCCTGAATAGCCGCAGCCGCCGCAGTTGGCGCCCGGCAGGATCAACAGCAGATCTTCGACCCGGTGATCCACCGGCACAGCAAACTTTTTGCTGACGACCAGGATCAGAGCGCCCAGTAACAGGGCGGTGATGCCCATGACCAACACGGGCAGGCCGATGTTGGATAAATTTAAACTAGCTATCATTTGCTCCTCCTATCTGAACAGGTTCTCAGCGATGCCTTTGAATCCGAAGAAGGAAACAGACACGATGGAAGCGGCGATGAGTGTGATCGGCAGTCCGGCCAGTGAAGTCGGGATCTCGGCGTCTTCCAGCCGGGTCCGGATACTGGAGAA
>CAYYVR010000150.1:0-3014 GCA_964475185.1 uncultured Clostridium sp.
AAAGCATCTTGTGATAATTCCTTAGTTGCGTACTTAAACAGGTTGTTCCTTTTCATTTACACCTCCACAGTTTGACAGAAAATAAAATATTGGATTTATTCATGGGGATCATTTTTGTCTGACTTCAAATAAATTACAATAACTGAGTTTCCTTTTTCACTCCAAATTCAGTGTTGTTGTAGTTTTTATATAATCATCATATCTCGACTTGTACTGGTCAATATGATCGTTTAAGTATTTTATCAACCCTTCTTGATTCATTTGCGAGACGTTTGGATTAGCTCCCATGTCCCATTCTACTACCTCCATACAAAGAGCAGGATCGTCGTTCATAAAAGAAATTAGAGTGGCTGAACCAATCCTTAATTTGTCGTACACTTCATCTGTGATGGAACTCATCCATTCCTCGAAAGTCATCAAAACAGCACCTCACTTCTTAAATTGATTTGGAATCCTTGCTACCTTCAGACTTAATATTCTCGACCATCTGGATCGAATTGTCCTCATACTTGATCCAACCGTCAAGGCTGTTGTTCATGGCTTGATTAGACAACTCTGATCGAATCGTCTGATCCAAGGAGCCTGGTTCTCTATCATCAAAATAATTCCACCCTTCGGTATCCTGGTTATATTCAATTAGCTCGAAAGACGATTGTAGAAGATTGATGTACCAATTTACGAGATCTTCGGATAAGGAAAGGTCTTGGGATAAGGTGGCAGAAGTCACACCTGGGCGGTGTCTGATTTCTCTGGCGATCTGAAATGCCCGAATTATTCCCTCTCTAAAGTTTTCAGTGTTTCTCGTTTTTGAATAGGCTGCTTGTAGGATTTTTCTGAGGTTTGATTCATTGGTCAAGTTACTGGAATAAATAATTTGACCTGTAACTTTCCAATCAGGTCTGCACTCTCCTATGAAAATGAGTGTTTCAGGGAACCAGATTAGTTCTTCATAATACCCTTTTATAAACTCGCGCTCATTTGGCGAGCAACTTTCTAAATTCAAAATCAATGCGAATAATTTTCTTTTCATAATCGAATGAACTGGAGTGCTTTCCTTATGGATTGTAATGGAAGAATCCCAAATAGCATTCGTCAGAAATCGAAAATCCTCATCAGTTAGACCATATGTACTAATCTGTTCCTTGATCATTTTTTCTCCTTTAGTTCTTTCATTAAATACTTTGGGAGCGCTTTTCTTCGGACGTAAACTCTAGGGTTTTCATTAACGAATCGGAGACACGAAAATAACCTTGTAATCCGAATGTGTAATTATATTTATGGAATTATTATACCACATAAACACTGAATTATAAAAATAAAATAATAAATTATAATATTAACCGCTAATCTTTATAAGGACCTCTCTTCGTCCACTGCCTGCAAAGGAAAATGACAGCCCGTTGACCTCGGGCGTGTTTCTGGGACAACGGGCTGTCATTTGAAGATCTGAGTGCTCAGGTCATGGGACCGACTTCTGCTGGATGGATGAGTTTCTGCTGACTCATGGCTGAGACTGATGGGTCCTTATGGGGTTCCTTCAGGGCTGCTTGTGTAGGCTGAGGGTCCGCCCTTCGCTTTGAGCGTTGCGGTTTCTGACGGCGGGAGACGCTGGGCCTATTTCTTTTTTGAGATTTCCTGAACGCTTTCTTTCAATGCTTCATCGCGGAGGCGGGCATCGGGATCGAAGCCATTCTCCAGGAGGAAGGAGCGAATGCCCTGGGTGGCGTCAAGGAGTTTGGAGACGCTTCGTTCCTGGGCCAGGGTATCGATGAACATGGCCATGAAGGTGGAGAGGTCTGCCTGGGAGAACCATTCGGCATCAAGGAGGTCCTGGGGCACGTAGTTGAGGTTGGTGGAGAAGACTTTGTCGATGATGCCTTCTTTGTACTTCTCATCGAATTTCTTGCGTCCTTCGGTGAAGAAGGCAAAGGTGGAGGCGACGAAGATTTTCTTGGCGCCCCGAACTTTGAGTTCGGAGGCCACGTCGAAGACGGATCCGCCGGAGGCGATCATGTCGTCGACGATGAGGACGTTCATGCCCTTGATGTCGCGTCCGATGTATTCATGCTGGACGATTGGGTTCTTGCCGTTGACGATCCTGGAATGATCGCGTCGTTTGTAGAACATCCCCACATCGAGGCCCAGAACGTTGGCATAGTAGATGGCCCGGTCCATGGCCCCGGTGTCCGGGGAGATGACCACCAGTTTTTCCTTGGGGTCAAAGAGCCACTTTTCAGTGGTGAGGAAGTGTTTCAGGATGACCAGGGTCGGATAAATGTTGAGGAAGGATACCAGGGGGATGGCATTCTGGATCGTCGGATCGTGGGCATCGAAGGTGACGATCTCGTCTACGCCCAGTTTTTCCAGATCCTGCAGGGCCATGGCGCAATCCAGGGATTCCCTTGATTTTTTCTTGTGCTGGCGGGAAGCGTATAACAGGGGCATGACCACGGTGACCTTCTTGGCCCGGCCGTTCATGGCGGACAGGACGCGCTTGATGTCCTGAAGGTGTTCGTCCGGTCCCATGTTGACTTCCTTGCCGAACATTTTATAGGTGACGCCGTAGTTGGATACATCGGCCAGAATATAGATGTTCTTGCCGCGGACGGTCTCCGACAGGCGGATCTTGCCTTCGCCGTTGGCAAAGCGGGTCTGCTCGATGGGGATCAGATAGGAGTTGACTTCCTCTCCGGTGCGATTGTAGTTTTCTCCTTTGGCGCGGCGGCTTTCAACAATGGCTTTATCCACCAGTTGTCCTAATTCCGTACAGCTGTTCAAAGCGATGATTCCCAGATCTGCATTGGGATTTCTAAATTGATCAGACATTCATTTCTCCTTTTCTTCCGTATACTCCTCATCTATTCTAAATCGAAACGAGGAAAATGCCAACTATGATTTCACTCAATTCGGCCACAAAGCCAAGGTTATCTCCCACCAGGCCGTTGATGGTTTTGTGACAGTACCAGGTAAAGAGCAGGGTCAGAAGGTAGAGGGCCACCAGGGCCAGTGAAAAA
>CAYYVR010000150.1:3114-5908 GCA_964475185.1 uncultured Clostridium sp.
ACGATGCCGGCGGTGCCGTAGGATCCCATGGTGGGGTCCTTCATGATCTCCAGGATCCGCTCCCGGCTCCGCCCGGAGAAGAGACCGTCCAGGGTATCGGCAAAGCCATCCAGATGAAAGGCGCCGGTTAAAAATAAGGTCAGCGTCAGCGTCAGCAGGGCATTGATCAGCACATGCACGCCAACATAGCGCAGCCCCAAGGAAACCGCCAGGGGAATCAGGCCAATGAAGGCGGCATGGAGCGCCATGAGAAAAGATGCCATGCGGACATTGGCCGGACTGTAGTCCAGATCCCTCTTCACCGGGATTCTGGTGAAGTATTGGGTCAGGAGGAGGATCCACTGCATATCAGGCACCCTCCTCCGTCGTTTGTTTCAGCCACAGGGGCAGCCCAGAGACCATGAAGATCACCTCATCGGCTTCCCGGGCGATCAGCTGATTGATCCACCCGGCGAAGTCCACAAAGACCCGCCCCAGCTTGTATTCGGAGATCAGCCCCATCCCCACTTCATTGCTCACCAGGATCAGCTTCTTATCCGTCATTCGGGCTGCATCCAGCAATCGGACGAACGCCGACTGGATATCCCGGTACAGGTCATCCAGTTCGCTGGATGAAAGTTTCTCCGGATCCGCTGACAGTGAAAACATCAGATTGGAAACCATATTGGTGACACAGTCCAGCAGCACAAACGACTCTGAAGCCGTCGTCAGCACCTCCTCCAACCCGGTGAACCCCTCATGGGTCCGCCAGCGGGCGTCCCGGGATTCGATGTGATGGCGGATCCGCTCCGCCATCTCCGCATCGGTTCGAATGGCTGTGGCGATATAAAGAACATCGGCAGAGCCCTCAGGCATCTGCTCCGCAAAGGAGGACTTCCCTGAACGGGCCCCTCCGGTGATCAGTGTGATATGTGACATAGCAGCTCCTTCAAAAAATTAACAAAAATCAAGGGATTGATCCGAACCAAGGCTCATGCTGTGGCTGAGGGTAATGGACTATCTGGCTCAGTTTCCGTCATCGTCTCAGCCACTCGTATAGATCACGAGCTTTTGCCCCAATCTCTGACCTGGATGGATTTCAATACACCGGTTACCAGGAGGAATCCTCATTCATTCCTGGAGTTTTCAGCTCAAATTAAAATAACTTCCACCACGCCGATGGAAATTATTTTGGTGGGGTCGATTCAATTATAACCCAAAGTTTACCGGATGACGCTCTGATCTGAAACTTCTGATGCTGGTGTTCTTAGGTATGTGTGGAGCACTGACGGCACCGCACTAATGTGGATTGAAGTCTCTGACCTTAGGAGTCATTGAGTCCTTCGGGATCTGAGATGGTTCCACTGGCTTAAGCTCAGGGTATCTGAGGCAGGTATCCATTGAGCAATGACTCCTTTAGTAGCCCAACTCTTTTAGTGGCCGAATAGCTTGAGGATCTCAATGGGGTTGTAGATGGCTTCCATGACCAGGCGATCGGTGATGTATTTGGTTCGCATGGTGGCGACATTACTGAAGAACACATTGTAGAACACATTCAGGTTGTCCGCGTTGATGTAAGAATACATACTGCGCATGACGCCGCCATGGGTCACGACCAGGATTTTCTGATCGGTGTCTTTCTTTTGCCGGATGAGGTCTTCCATGAAAGCTTTGACCCGAAGATACATTTCCAGATGGCTTTCTCCGCCTTCGGGGCGGTAGTTGTTAAAATCCGCATTCCACTCGTCGAAGGCCGTGGGATACTTGGCCTGGATGTCCTGGAAGGTGTTGCATTCAAAGACGCCCATGTTCTGTTCGTTGATCCGGGCATCGATGATGGCATCCTTTTTGTCAAAGCCCATGAGTTCCAGTGTTTCGTGGGTCCGGGTCCGCTCCGAGATATAGATCTGATCGGGCTGAAAGTTCAGGCGATTGACGAAGATCCCGGCCGCTTTGGCCTGTTCCCGGCCTTTTTCGGTCACCGGGGAATCGGTGAATCCGTAGTAGTGGTTTTTAGAATTGGCAACGGTCTGCCCGTGGCGTATGATCATTAATTCCATGCAATAAACCTCCTGGAGCTGATTAGTCCATTATATCAGCTCCAGGAGGTTTATATTTTAGCAAGGTGTTAATTCAATGGGAGTTTTCCGTTAACCTGAAAGGAGAACTCACTTTATGTGTACTGCTGATCGGATTCAGACTGAACGCAATGCTGGCTGACCTCAATTCGCTCATCGCTCAGAACCCTGGCTTGTTAGGCTATCGCCGGCTTCATGCCCTTCTTCAGATTCATTCACAGCCATTGGATCCATCAATCCTCTGCGTGATACCTGACTTTAAAGAACTCCGAAATTTTGACCAGGGTCCCGCTTAGGATCCGGGCTTCCTCTTCGGTGAGCTCATTGAGGATCTGAGAGATCATTTCCTCATGATAGGCTTCATGGATCCGATGGGCCTCCCTGCCCTTTTCCGTCAGATGGACCCGGACCACACGCCGGTCTGATTCATCACGGACCCGTTCCACATAACCTTTGAGCAGCAGCCGGTTGATGGAGGTGGTCAGGGTCCCCACGGTAATATTCAACTTGTCAGCCACATCGGTCATTTTCATGGCTTCAGCCAGACCGATGGCATCAATGGTATGCATTTCAGTCACCGTCAGATCCAAATCGGTTTCTTCCCGGATCACCCGTTCTTCGATGCGCAGGATCTTATTAAATACATTGACGAAGAGGTGGTTCAATATGTGCCGTTCCTGATTCAAACTAAAGTCCCTTCCCTTTCATTGGATGGATCCAATACTCTTTCTACTATT
>CAYYVR010000151.1:0-5870 GCA_964475185.1 uncultured Clostridium sp.
GGTCCACCAGGTGGTCATACCTGCCGTGTACATCTCCGATGATATCGTAATTCATCCTGTCTCCTCTGTTATTTACAGTCTTCATATTCATGAGAAAGCTAATATTATTGCAATTCTCCAGTCCGACGATGAAAACCTATTCATTTATTCTTATTATCATGGACGAACTATACTTAATCAATCATTTTTTTTGCAAATTATTTGTCAAAGGATTGAACAATCTGCAGTTTCTATACTGCTCCTTTCAGTCCCCTGATATCACTGCAGTTTCACCATTGGGCAGATGGCCACTCAGATCAGCCTCATCGATCCGCAATGTCCTTGTGCCATCTCTCAGACTGGTTTTGGGCTGAACTCCTAAAGGCTGATTTATTGGCCGAACAGGCTGTCCCCGTACTTAAAGCCGGTATCGCGATCAAATCGGTTTACCTGTTCAGCCAGTCCATCCGACAAATCAAATTGTTCAACAAATACTTCGATCCCGTCCCGGGGATACTTCCTGATGACTTCCTCCACATCATCATCCGTCATCACATAGACAGGAAAGTCCTCAAACCCTTCGGCATAATCCCAGGTGTCACAGACGAGCAGGCAGTGTGCGGCTCCTGTTTGCCTCCCTTCTTCCAGCCACTTTAATAGCGTTTCCCTGTCTACACGATAATCCATATGTGTACCCCTCTATTCATTATTTTTTGAACTTGGTAAATTATTGTTCAACGCAGACTGTCTGACTTTTGATCTTAATATTTGGAACTTCACTCCAATTATTGATCAGTCTGCTTCTGATCCGATAAAGTAAGATTTCTCGCCGGTCCGCCGGTATTCATCCAATTCATCCAGTTCATCGATCCTATCTTCAGTATGTCCTCAACGATCTTCTCCGGATTCAGAAATGGATCCAGGGATTCGTACCCCAGTTGCATCTCAGCTCCGTTGCACTTATCCAGAAAATCGATGAATTCGCCGGATCGGGAGATCAAAAGCTCCCTGTTCCCAGGGATGTCCAACAAATCAACGATGGTCATACTCATTTCTTCTGATCCTGCCGGATATTTTTAACAATTTCCTTCTGAATATTCACATCGGAACATTTACAGCAAGGATCCCTCACTGAACGTTGATTATTCTGTCTCCCGCAGCAGATCGGTCCAGCCCTCATAAATCATCACCATGGCCAGCGTATCGAGCTCGCAATATTTCAGCAGGGCATTCTGGATCTCGGTTCGTTCAAACTCGGACATTTCTTCAAACTGCATCCTTGCATAAGCTGTCATGGCCGCCCCGCCGTCTTTGAGGTCTTCTCGTTCACTCATCAGCAGTTCCAGATCTTTGTCCGCAACATCCTGAAACAGTTTCGGCAGCAATCGGTAGGGATCGATCACCGTCCCGTCTTCAAATTCGATCCACCGCCAGTTCGAATAGTTCAAACTGGCAATGCCATCTTTTGCACCGTAAACCGGCTGCTGATATTTATGCTGCAGATACTCCGAACTGTTGAGGATGGCAGGGAGGACCTGCTTGATGGAATTGGATCCCTTCATGGCGGGATGGTAGTAATATCGTTTGACCAGTTTCAGCATATCGATCATATTTCTCTCCCCAACCCACTGTTCATCGGATTTCCTCCCTGATTGGGTGATGCTTTGGATGAAGAAGCAAAGCTCTTCCCGATCCTGAATCTCATCCGGATCCTCCCGCAGCTGCCGGTAGATGAGATTCAGATAAGTATTTTCATGGGCGGCATAGCGGAATATGGATCCCCGGTCATGATCCAGTTCCTCTTTCAGGTGCCGCAGGAAGTCATAATTCGGAAAATATCCTGGGGTAGTATTCAGGTACTGCCCTTTGTGCTCGATCCGTCCATCTGCATGGACCAGATGATGTGAGTACTGGAAGGCAACCCCTTCATAGGGATGTCTGCCTTTATTGAAGGGAATGGGAACACTGGTGGTCTCAAAATCAATGAAATGCAGCGGATACACCCAACTGTCCATTTCGCGGCGCAGGTTTTGTCTGTCGATCCAGGGGGTCGGATCCTGATCCCGGGTTTTTTCGATCTGGAGCCATTGCCGCTGACTCAGTGACAAGCCCGGTTCGGCGTCTGGCTCCGGTGAAATATCAGACATCCATACCTCGCTCATCTTGAGTCGCCCGGACTCCATCAATGCCTTTTTCCCTCGAAAATTCCAGATCTCAAAGATCGTTGATTCTTCAAAATCTGCATCACTCCATTGAAAACATTCCGACCAGCATTCCCGGAATCCGCTTTTCAAAGGGTTTGGATCTGTTTCCGATGTGTTGAATTCACACTTGGAGCAAACAGGATCTGCTACGGGGGCGATCCTGAGGTCTTTCTTGTAATGTTCTGCAAGGTATGTGGCGAATTCTTCAAAACGATAGGTGCCATTCGCGCCGAACCGCTCGCCGTAAACAATCTCACAGCAGCCATCGACGTTGATCTGACAAAGGATGGGGTTCTCCAGATCTTCCGGTGTCAGAGCCCTTGTAACCGTGACCCGTTTTCTTCCCGATTCGTCCCTGGAGATCTTGAATTTCTGGTTCAGCCCTTCCGTGGGGCATAGAGCACGGGTGTTGGCCAGCATCAGGTAAGCAGATACCTTAAAATCCGGGAAAGCCGTTGTCAGGACATATTTCTGGAAAGCAACGTCATAAAGATATGGCTTCCATCCGGAGGTAATGGATCCATTTTTTCCCAGGAAGGCGGATTCATCGGCCTGATCAGTGGATTTGGCTTTGACTTCGATGAGTCTGATCCAAGATCCCTCTTTTACCAGAATATCGACCCTGACGAATAGATCACCGGACCGCACGGCTGCTTCATAGATCACGACATTTTCACGCTGAAGCAGTCGATTCGTCTCTCCCAGAGCCTCCTCATGGTCCAACGCGCTGACTTCGTCGCCCCCGAGAAAATAGTGTTTCGCCAGTTCTCCCACCTGAAAGCCACCGTCAGCCAATGCCAATAAAAATGCGTCCTCCATCTTTCGATTGGCGTAGGCCGGCTTGTTCTGGTAATAAAGTTTGGTCGGACACTCCATGGCTAATTTAAACAGTGACTTGGTCAGATATCTGGCTTTCATTTTCCGCCTCCAAATTAGTTCGGTCTCCCGGTCTTTGATGTGATCGAATTCTTTCCGTTCCCTGGCCAGACCATCCTGGTCAAAGCTATTTGCGGCAAAGTAAATATGGCCCGAAGGTGGCTAAGAATTCCGTCCAAGGACTCCTGGCAGCACAGATCGGTATCCGCAGTCAAAACACCATCATTGCAGAAACAGATCCTCAAAGTCGCTCTTCTCACCGGCTGATTTAATTCAATCCTTCCGTCAGGTAAAAATCACTGCACAGATCAAAGGCAATGAGTTTGTTTTTCCTCACCAGCTGAAGAATTCCAAGCATAGTCGGTTCTTCAAACCAGTTGAAGCTGAAGTCCAGCAATTTCAAGTCCTGACAATGGCGCAGATTTTTCAGGGCCTCCATGCAATTGAAACTGATCTCCAAGACAGCCAACTCCGGCCAGTGGATCAGATCCAATGTCCTGATATCGGCGTTTTCTGCGATCAGCCACTTAAGGCCCTTCGATGGGTTCAATGCATCGACTGAGTTTAAGTTCCGGTTGTCGGAAAGATCACAGAACTCCAAGGCAGGTGTTCCGGAAAGACCTGCCACTTCATCCAGATCGCAGTCAACCAGACTTAATCGTCTCAACTCACTCAAATTCTGCACTATACTGGAATCCTGAATATCAGCCGTTTCGATGTGAAGATTTTCCAGATTTGTCATATTCCTTAAACAATCCCAGTCCTTCACGACACACCGTTCGATGATGAGGCTTTTCAGTTTCCCAAACTGCTTTAAAAAGCCCAGGTCTTCCAGGTATGAGTCGGTGATGATCAATGTATCAGCACGGGTGGGAAGTTCGTTTGGAACACGATTCTGGAATGTCCATTCAGCTATCGTACTGCCGGATCTGAATTCACGCAGAGGATCATATTGAGAGAAAAACAGCTCATAGTCCCGACTTTGTCTTAAAGGGATGTATAAAAGATCCGGCTTGCTCCTGCCCCGGCCTTTGATCCTGGACATTCTGACAGGGCACCCGGTCAGCTGTTTAAGCTGATTTCTGACATATTCTCTTGTGCCGTACGGCCAGTTATGCTCATCTTCCTTATAAAAGAGGACGCACTGCAGCTTTGTTTCATCCTCAAACGTGATGCGCAGATGATTCAACTGATCCGCTTCGATCCGATGCCGACCCAACTGAAATGGACCGCTTTCCGACCCATCGGGAAACCAGTCTTTGTTGATCCAGTTTGAAAGGATCCATGTATTCCCTTTTTTCTTAAAAAAACACAAAACTTCAATCAATTGGATTTGACTCATCCAGCTCCTCCGATTCGCCTGCCATATCCTTAATGAAAAAGACCCCGAACCCGTAGGTGCCTTTCCCGATCCCTGCATGAGCCTCAGGATCCAGATGGACATCAAGCGGCAGGATAAATTTCACTTCAAATCCCAGCCTGTTCCGGGATGCCAGAAGTTCATTAAAGGAGCTCATGTATCCGTTCTTCAGAGGGACTGATTTAAACTCCATCATTGTTCGCCGGTCCGAGGGAGACAGGAGAATCAAAACCTTGAGAACGTAATTGCCTCTTGTTCTGGTATACATGGCACCTCCTGAGGGTTGATGGATCGGAATGATGTCAGCCACCTCATAGCCTTCTGCCAATAAACTATTGATCTGATCGGAAGACCCGGTCAGACTGAACTCGCAGACTCTTTGAATCCCCATTGTTGATCCCTCCTTACTCATCACTTTCGCCGATGGTGATGGTCAGTTCCAACAGCTAACTGTTTTCGAAATTCGAAAGTAACTGCATGTTTTCTGCAGGGAATTTTTGCAGATCGATCTCGATCCCCTGAGACAGGAGATACTCTGCGATCTGGGTTTTGGAGAATTGCTCCAAGCCCTGGATCGGGAACCGGTAGGTTAGAAAAGTATAGCCCTCTTCTCCCCACATTTCCGCTTCAAAGCTCCGGCCATCCGCCAACTGATCCGCCTGGATCGCAAACCTCCTAGAATCGTCCCACACACATTGATCCGCAATGTCCTCTTGTTCAAATCCGATATGGCTGGTTCCTCGCATACCTTATCCCTCCCCGTTTCATTGGTGGTGAATACATTGACTCTGACAAGATCATATGCTTCCTGGACCTAGTCGGGCATCCTTACAAACCCCTCTTTTCCAACGTAGATGAATACTATATTTACGGGTAATGCTCTGATCATGTCAAGATACCCCTCGTATTTTTCGAAAACCGTCGAATTCCATTTCGTTGTAATGAAATAAATATCCTTCGTATTCCTGCAGTGCTGAGACACATGATCTAAGCTTTCAAGCAGTCGTTTTTCAAAACTGTCATTGTTACAGCAAAAGGTGATCAGCAGCTCCGTACAGCCCCTTCGCGTTGAAGAAGAAGGGATCATGTTAAATGGATCATGGGGAGAATGACCGATCCTCTTTGCATGATTGCCATCGCCATAGAAATCATCAATTTCTTTCCCAGTTTCCTCAACGATTCGGTCCGGATCCCCGTCTTCATAACCTTCTGACAGTCTCCCGGCCAACCGCTTTAAAAGCTCTTCTACGACCGACGGTACTTGGATATCCTGACGCAAATTCCTCCGCTGTCCCATTTGATTGATGCTACCCAATGTCATCTCTGATCCACCTCCGCAATTTTGAACTGAGACTATTCTTATTCTCTTGTCCTTAATTTAATTGTAGGGTAATGATTGGACATTTTTTTAAAATCGTACCCCGAATTGGTGTACTCTGAGAAGTTAATTC
>CAYYVR010000152.1:0-5818 GCA_964475185.1 uncultured Clostridium sp.
TGGGTAAAAGGTATAATGAGGTTGAGAATAAAGTCAGGAATGAGGGCGCGTCCCTCAAGGGGTTAAGAATCAATCAACACACAGGAGGCATTTTGTGCGTATTTTACATGTGATCACCCAAAAGCCCTTTGCCACAGGCTCCGGTGTCTATCTCACCGGCATCGTCAAAGCCATGGGCAGGGAACATGAGCAATATATCATCTGCGGGCTGAACCGCGGTGACGAGGCTGTTATGCCGCTGACCGACCATCAGCTGACGCTGGATCCCGTCGTCTTTGATTCCAGTCAGCTGCCCTTCCCCGTCCCGGGCATGAGTGATGTGATGCCCTATAAGAGTTCGCTGTATTCAGCGATCCGGGAGGAAGATGCCCAGGCGATGCTGGATGTCTTTCTGGACCGGATCGAGTCCGCCGTGGGATCCTTCAGACCGGATCTGATCCTTTTTGAACATTTGTATCTTTTGACAGCTGCTGCCGCCATGCGGATCCGAACCATGGGCGGGGAGGCTTCAAAGATCCCGCTTCTGGGGATCTGCCACGGATCTGAACTTCGCCAGCTGGTCAACACCGATCGCTGGCGCGCTCAGATCCGCCAGGGCATCGGCCAGCTGGATCGGCTCATCGCCACCCACGATGAGCAGGCTGCGGTGATCCGGGATCTTTACGGGGTACCGGCTGAACAGATCCGGGTCCTGGGCTCCGGATTCGACCATTCGATCTTCCATCTGCAGGGCAATCAGCAGGAACAGCCCGATCCGCCCGATCCGCTCCAGCTGGTCTATACCGGGAAACTGGCCCGGGCCAAGGGGGTCCCGGAACTGCTTCGGGCCTGTGACATCGTTGCGGCCTCCCGCCGGATCCACCTGACCCTGATCGGGGCAGGGGCCGACCCCCTGGAAGCTGCCGAGATCGAGGAAGCGGCCCTGAGCAAACCCTATCCGGTAGTCCTCACCGGATTGCTCCATCAAAAGGAGATCGCCCGGATCTATCGTAAAAGTCATATCTTGATCCTGCCCTCTTTTTACGAAGGGATGCCGTTGGTGGTGCCCGAAGCTCTGGCCTGCGGGATGTCTGTGGCCGTGACCGATCTGCCGGGATTTGACGAGTGGCTGCGGCCCTTTGCATCCAGAGTCCGGCGGATCCCCCGACCGCAGATGGAATCAGCCGATGAACCCACAAAAACCGGACGGGAACAGTTTATTCCTGAGATCGCCCGGGCGATCCTTTTCCTGGCGGACCACCTGGGTCAGTCCCCGATGCCTGATCTGTCCAGTCTGACCTGGCAGGGGCTGGCGGGGAGGATCTTGGGCAGTGCCGAAATATAAAAGTTGAAATTTATCAATGAAACATCTGCAAATCTGTCTGAGGGATCCTTGATTTTTTCGAGTTGCGGAATTGTTTTCATCCATACCCCTGCACCGGTTTTTTCTATGTTATATTTAATTCAGAAGTATGTACCATCAAGGAGAAAATTGCACCTATGAAATATTCGAAGCGGGTCTCACAAATCACACCATCCGTCACCCTGGCCATCACAGCCAAAGCCGGTCAGCTCAAGGCAGAGGGCCGGGACGTCATCAGTTTCGGGGCCGGGGAACCGGATTTCAATACACCGGACAACATCATCCAGGCAGCCATCCGGGCCATGCATGAAGGCAAGACCAAATATACCCCGACAGCGGGGATCAATGAGCTGAAGGAAGCCATCGTCAAAAAATTCAAAGATGACAACGGCCTGGAATACACAGCGGCCCAGATCCTGGTTTCCACCGGCGCCAAGCAGAGCCTGGCCAACGCCATGCTGGCTTTGGTCAATGACGGGGATGAAGTGCTCATGGCAGCACCCTACTGGGTGAGCTATCCGGAGCTGGTGAAGCTCTCCGGCGGTAGTCCGGTCATGATCATGGGCTCACCGGACAATCAGTACAAACTGACACCGGACCTCATCGAAGCCCATGTCACCGGACGGTCCAAAGTCCTCATCCTGAACAGCCCCAACAACCCGTCCGGCACCATCTACTCGCAGGAAGAACTGGCGGCCCTGGCTGAAACGGCAAAAAAACATGATCTGATCATTCTCTCCGATGAAATGTATGAAAAGCTGATCTACGACGAACAGACCCATACATCCATCGCCAGTGTCTCCCAGGATGCCTATGAGCGCACCATCGTGGTCAATGGCGTCAGCAAGGCCTATGCCATGACAGGATGGCGGATCGGCTATCTGGCGGGTCCCGTGGACCTGGTGAAAAAAATGGCATCGATCCAGAGCCATATGACCTCCAATCCCTGTTCCATCGCCCAGTACGCATCGCTGGAAGCCATTGCCGGGGATCAGAGTTTTGTCGGTACCATGAAAGTTGAATTTGAAGCCCGCAGAAACCTTCTGGTCGGTCTCATCGAGGAGATCCCCCAGGTGTCCTGCATCAAACCCGAGGGGGCGTTCTATGTCATGATGGATATCCATGAATTGTTCGGCCGGTCGCTCAACGGCAAGGTCATTGACAATGCCCTGGATTTTTCCGACGCGCTGCTCAGTGAAAAACTGGTAGCCGTTGTGCCCGGCGAGGGATTCGGCATTGAGGGGTTTGTCCGCCTCTCCTATGCCACCTCCAGGGAAAATATCAGGAAGGGAATGGAACGGATCCGGGAATTCATCGAATCAATGGATAAGGAGTAGACCATGGCCAAGAAAGTGGATCTGTATATGCCCGTTCGCGGGGAACTAATGCCACTGAATGAAGTCAACAACTATCTGGCCGATGAAACCATCGACGGATTGGGCGTGGCCATCCTCCCCCAGGAAGACATCTTTTATGCCCCGGTTTCCGGGGAGGTGGTCCTGGTGGGGGACAACAACAATACCGTGGGGATCTCGGTGACCCCGGAACTGACGATCCTGGTCCATTGTGCCATCAATGCCGAGAAACTCGGCGGCCGCGGATTTTCGTCCTATGTCCGCACCGGGGATCATGTGACGCTGGGCGACAAGCTGATTTTCATGGACCGGGATTACGTCTCAAACCATGCGGACATCACCACCCCCATCATCATTTCCAACCGGACCGGGGTGAGCCACGTCAACATTGACTTCAGCGTCACGGAAAGTTTCCAGCGCTTCATGGAGATCTACCTGAAATAGGCTGGATCACCCAATAATAAGGACTTCGTTGATCGAAATGATCGGCTGAATCTGAATGAACATTCTGAAATCAGTCAATAAATAGAATTTGAAAAGGTTTTTCATCTTATAAACAGTTATTAATTATGAATAATAGATTGCAAATCAATTTTTAATTAGTGTATACTGTTTGTATATGAAACCAGTGTGAATGAGGTGAAAGTGTGATTACAAAAGAAGTAACAGTGAACAACCCCACTGGATTACATGCTAGACCGGCTACTTTGCTGGTCAAACGGGCATCGACCTATAAATCGGATGTAAGCATTGAATTCAATGGCAAGAAGGCAAACGTCAAGAGCCTGATCGGGGTTTTGTCCCTGGGTGTAGTGAAAGGATCCGTCATCAACGTCATTACCAGTGGCGAAGATGAGGAAAAAGCAGCGGAAGAACTGGCTGCGCTCATCAAAGAACTGGAAGAATAATCCTTCTGGCATTGAAGAGGATCATAAGGAAATAAAAATTTAAAACCCTGTATGGATGTACAGGGTTTTTCAAGCGGGAGTTATACTATGGAAAAAAGAAATCAGTACAACAGTCCTCTGACCAAACGGTATTCCGGAGAGGAAATGAGTTATCTCTTCAGTGATGAATATAAATTCAGGACCTGGCGCCGGCTGTGGCTGGCCCTGGCCGAAGCCGAAGCGCAATTGGGCCTGCCGATCTCTCCGGACCAGCTGGAGGATCTGCGGCGCCATCTGGAGGACATCGATTATGATGTGGCCGAGGCCCGGGAAAAAGAAGTCCGCCACGATGTCATGAGTCATGTTTATGCGTACGGGCTCAAGGCGGCAAAAGCCAGCGGCATCATCCACCTGGGCGTGACCAGCTGCTTCGTCGGGGATAATACTGATCTTATTCTCATGCGCGAAGCCCTGCTGGTCATTCGCAGAAAACTGATCAGCGTCATCCGCAATCTGAGGGAATTTGCGTTGAAAACCAAAGACCTGCCGACCCTGGGGTTCACGCACTACCAGCCCGCCCAGCTCACCACAGTGGGCAAGCGTGCCTCGCTGTGGCTCCAGGACCTGATGATGGACCTGGAAGAAGTCGACCACGTGCTGGACATCATGCGGTTTCGTGGCGTGAAGGGCACCACCGGGACCCAGGCGAGTTTTATGGAACTCTTCGACGGCGATGAAGCCCGGGTCAAACAGTTGGATCAGATCGTTTCTGAGAAATTTGGATTCAGGCCCTACGCTGTGACGGGGCAGACTTATCCCCGAAAACTGGATTCCACGATCCTGAATACGCTGTCAGAGGTCGCTCAGAGCGCTTATAAATTCAGCAATGATCTGCGCCTTCTCCAGAATCTCAAGGAAATGGAAGAGCCCTTTGAAAAAAATCAGATCGGTTCATCCGCCATGGCCTACAAACGGAATCCCATGCGGTCCGAACGGATGGGATCCCTGGCGCGCTACATCATCGTCACTTCGCTGAATCCGGCCATTACCGCCTCCACTCAGTGGTTTGAACGCACGCTGGATGATTCTGCCAATAAGCGGATCGCCGTGCCGGAAGCATTCCTGGCTCTGGATGGCGTCCTGAGCCTGTATCAGAACATCACCGAGGGGATGGTGGTGTATGAAAAGCAGATCCAGCGCCGGATCCTCTCCGAGCTTCCGTTCATGGCCACCGAAAACATCCTCATGGACTGCGTCAAAGCCGGCGGGGACCGGCAGGAACTCCATGAAAAGATCCGCACCCACGCCATGGCGGCGGCCCATGTGGTGAAAGCGGAAGGCCGGGACAATGATCTGCTCGACCGCCTTCTGGCTGATCCGGCCTTCGGCCTGGACCAGGCCCGGATCGATGCCATCCTGGATCCCTCCGGGTTCATCGGCCGGGCGCCATCCCAGGTGGAGGATTTCATCCGGGAAGAAGTCGATCCGGTCCTGGAACGCTATGCCCAGGTGAAGGACGAAGAAACGGCGATCCGGGTCTGATCGGGACCCGTTGATGCCCCATGCGTCCCGCCGATGCCCGGGGATCTTCTCCATCGCTGCATTGCGTCATAATCTTTTTTGTCATCGCCCGGGTCTCTCAGGGGATCCATTTGCCGCGGCAGTGATCCTAAACCGCCAGCGGAAGGCTGCACGAATCAGATGCTTCAGGTTGAGACCGGAAGTTGTCTTTAAAAACTGCCCATTGCCTATCACTCAACAACGGAAAGGAAGAGGATGAATCATGATTGTAACAACAACGCCATCAGTAGAAGGTAAATCCATTGTGTCCTACAAAGAGATCGTTTTCGGGGAAGTCATTGTCGGGGTGAATTTTGTCAAAGATTTCGCCGCGGGCCTGACGAATATTTTTGGCGGCCGGTCCAATTCCTATGAACAGGAACTCATCGATGCCCGCCGCAATGCCATCCTTGAAATGGAAGAACGGGCCCGTCAGATCGGCGCAAACGCTGTCATCGGCGTGGACATCGATTATGAGGTACTGGGCGCCAATAACGGCATGCTGATGGTCACAGCCTCCGGCACTGCCGTCGTCGTGGAATAGCAGTTCAGGGGAATTTTCTGACACTGGATTTCAATGGATCGTCCAAAGAGCATTTCCAAAGAATTTTCGCCCTGGCGGCGGCTGAAAGATCCTCCAGGGCGAAGGCGCAGACGGGAAGATCAACCGGATC
>CAYYVR010000153.1:0-5755 GCA_964475185.1 uncultured Clostridium sp.
TCTTAAAGCAATATCCGCATCACTTTCCACGTGATCTACTTATAAATTTATAGCTACATTTCATTATAACCTGAGGCACGATGCATTAATCCGACTTTAAATGTGGAAAATTATGGGAATAAATCAGAAGACTGTTTATTTTTTACAAATGGATCGGCTTATCTTTATATAAGAGATAAAGAAAGTCAACTGAAGAGCTTGTGCCTGGATGTATTTTGGGGACCTTGGATCTTTTCTATGCAGGCTACACACCGGCTTCAAAAACAATCTCACCCGAATGGACTGGCTCTTTGATCACAGCGCCCGGTTTGGTGGACATAAAGGCTGGGAGCGTACTGTGTGCAGCCACCACCGAACCTGTCTGGATCAGGGAATAGTTCCCCATGAGTACATCATGATCGACCAGAACACCCAATCCGATGATACTGCCTGCTCCAATGCGGGCGTTCGTATGGATACACGCCTTGGGCAGTACGGACACCCCCTGCCCAAGGATTGCCGACGGACTGATCAAAGCACTGGGATGGATCAGGGTCGGAAGATCGTATCCAGCCGCCTTTAAATAATTCATCCACTTTGATCTCAGGTCATTTTTCCCAAAGGCTGCGTAGGCATAACGAAACTTTGATCGGAGTTTCTTATGATCTGCCAGGGGGCCTGATCCCAGTTCCGGATCATCATCCAAAAAGACGATCTCCCCAAAGCAATCCATGGCTTCTGCGATCTCCCGGATCACCTGCCCAAAGGAGCCGGCACCGAGAATCAGAAGATTGTCTGCCGTTTGACCAAACAGGTCCTGGTGTTGATTTGATGGTAGTTTATCCCGACGGCCATTCCATAAGGATCCTTTTTGCATTCTGATCGCCCCTTTGTCACATGATTTCTCATTGAATAATTCAACCGTACAGTAATTGGAATTGCCGGAATCGCCGAAGGGAACATCATCTTCCCTTCTTTTTTCTCTTCCACTTTCGCTTCCGCATCTGTCTCCAAAATCCGATTCCGCATTTGTTTTTCCATCCGTATTCAACGGAAAGATCCCTGCAAAGAAAACATCCCCGCTAGATGGGGAATTGAAAAACTCTACATCTCTCTGATCACTGTGACTCGATCCGGTCAATGGGCATTCTGCCATTCCCTTGGACTAACAGAGAGTGCCCGGTGGAGGTTTCTTTTGAAAGGAAGTGGTTTACAATACTGCTGCGAGATCCTGAATGATTAAAAAACCGATAAAAAACTCATAAACGCAAACGGTTCACGGATTGAAAAACTAAATAAAACTAAAGGTTATTTTATCATGTTCGTTGAGTAAAGTCAGTCTTTTTCCATCAATACTTGCCAGAACGTATGGAAATATTCTGAATTTATTCCGATTCCACGCGAGCCTGCTTTTTTTGTTATGCGGGTTTCACTCGATCCTGATCCGAGGGATCAACTCCTGCCCCTTCATAAGATGCTCTTGCCGCTCGCGGATTTCAATCCATGATTTCAACTTATGATTTCAACCCAGGATGGTTCGGACTTTCAAGAAAAATAGAAGTCATAGCAATCAGAACTTCATTCAACTGAAACCTGCCAATTTCCCCTACCCCTTTGACCAGACGGCCGGATCAGCATCAGATCCCTCAAAAGCAGGCTGAAGCATGCTTTTATGCCCTTACATACTATAACATATTGAATTCCTAATATGATGTCCTTATGTTCAGTTCTTGTTAAACTTTTCATTTTAAGGCGCATCGGTCTGATGACAGTAAGATCCAGAAACTAAGATGCTCCGATCAGGTTCATACCGGACCTCTATGTTCCATTATCCGGCTCACTACGCTTCCTGGATTTTCGACCGTAAACAGTACCCAACTGCATGGACTGAAATCGTCCTGTAACCCTTCCAATCAAAGAACGATCTATGATGTATATGGGATAACATCCCCTGTTACCAGTGCTGATTTCGATTTAACCCTTGCTTTTTTCCTTTGCTTTTTCCCTTCGTTTTTTCCCTTCGCTTTATAACTGAGATGATTCGAAAATCCACGGGCTTTTCCCGGGGAAGGCTAATGGTTGATCATGTTGATCATAGGATCCGCAGAATTCCTTATGATCGCCATGTTCGCCGAGTACCCTTGAACCATCCGTATAGAAGCACCTGAAATCAAACCTGCCGGTGCCTGATCATGTCAGATATAAATGTTCAAAAAAGTTTAAGGGTATGAAGCCTGTCTTCCCTTCAGAGGACGACACTAAAAAACACAGATCGACTTTCTGCACGACCGGTTGCAGGACAATCTTCATCCACCCGGCATACCATGGGTTCAGAAATTCCAGGATTCCCCTGCCTTTCAGGCTGCACACCTTGCAAGAGTAAGTCTGACCATCCAACGGATCCAGGTCTGCCCAGGTCCAGATCTGCCCAGGTCTGTTTTGGCTGGACGCTTCCATGCAACACCCAGCGATGGGAATCCGCTCTTTGTTAAGCGGTTCATCCGCTGGAACCGGTGGATGAAGACAAAGATAAATAATGTTATTAGATACTCCATGATTACCATCATCCCCATGCTGACTCCGGGAGGTGTTCCTAATTAAACGAATGGGGAAACTGTTCCTGATGAGTATCCTGCTGCTTGCTCTGTTGTTCGGCCAGGGACTGAACATCGGTGGAATAGGGGCTTCCTCCTGGCATACCGGTGAGACCACCGCCTTTGGCGCTGAAACCAAAGTCACCACTATCGCCCTGAATCTGCGAACAGGCCCCGGGACCAGCTACTCTGTTATTCTCACCATGCCCAAGGGCTCCCTGGTGACGGTGCTCTCCACAGCCAATGGCTGGTCCAAAGTCACCTATGAAGGCACCACCGGCTATGCCTACGATGTCTACCTGGCCTCAGTGACGGGTTCAGAATACATCATAACCTATGGCGTCAACTTACGGACCGGCCCCGGCATCAGCTACCCCATCATCCAGCTGATCCCCAAAGGCTCCCGTGTTCAGGTGCTGAGCATCTCCGGCGGCTGGGCAAAGGTGATCTGCAAAGATAAAACCGGCTATGCCTGGGCAGCCTACCTGAGCCCCGTCAGCTCCGTGACCTACCCCACCTACTATACCACCGCCGCCCTGAATCTGCGCAGCGGTCCCGGCCTGACCTATGCCATCCTCCTGACCATGCCCAAAGGCGCCGGTGTCACCGTCTACCGCATTGCCGATCACTGGGCCAGCGTATCCTACCAGGGCACCACGGGCTATGCCAGCATGACCTACCTGAGCACGACCCCTCCATCCTCTGATCCAGTCTCTCCCACCACCCTCACGAAGATCTACAAAGGGATCACCCCATCCACGACCAGACGAATGGCCATCACCTTCGATGACGGCGCGCCCTCCGACCATGTGATCCAGGTCCTTGATATCCTGGACCGCTACAATGCCAAGAGCACATTCTTCTTCACCGGCGAATGGATCCTGTCCCATCCCATCACATCCCGCAAGATCATCAGCCGGGGGCATACCATGGAATCCCACACCGTTACCCATCCTTACCTGACCACCCTCAGTGATTCCGGCGTTGCGTATGAGCTCACCCGGTCCCGGGCCATCATCAAAGACACCGTGGGCACCACCGCCACCATGATCCGCCCGCCCTATGGCGATACCAGCCTTCGGGTGGAGCGCATCGCCGGAGAGAACGGCTACAGATACATGGTCATGTGGTCCATTGATACCGATGATTACAAGAGCACCAGCACTGCAGCCTCCATCACCAGAAAGGCGGTGGACGGCGCTTACAACAACGCCATCCTCCTCCTCCACCCCACCCACCAGCGCGTCCTGGATGCCCTGCCGGAGATCCTCCGCCAGCTCCGCGACAAAGGCTATTCCTTCACCACCGTCAATGATATGGTGCCGTGAAGCTGAATGAGGGAAGGATACAGACCCCGGCCGCAAACCGGGCTCTACAGGATGAAATGAATCGCCATCAACAGAGGAACCGGCGCATCTCGAAAGAGATTTGCCGGTTCCTCTGCATCCTGTCAACCACTGAATTAGGGAGTGACCTTTAACCCCCGCCCGGTTTACATACAACCGCTCTGGGGCTGAGACCATGGAGGCGCTGAGACCAGAAGCTAAGACCAACAGGGCCTGGGATGGTGGAGCGAATGTCCATCGATCCCGCTCTCTCGCCACCCCTTCCGTCTCGGGCAACATCATCCAGATCCCATGCCTGTCCGCAGGCAAAACCTCCGGATCGATTCCTTCCCGCCAGGCTGACTCGGTTTCGCCTGAGCTTGTCTGATCGCTGGATGAGCTGGATGGATCATCCAGCTCATCCAGCCTAAGAGACTCATTCCTCCCTGAATGATCAGATCTTTCCCATCACGACTGCGCCTGCCAGGGCGGCACTCCTCGTTCATTCAATCCAATCATTCAGAGCTGTGTTCCGAAGGATTCTGAGGTTGGGTTTCTTTACGCATACAGCATTTTTTGTACTTTTTGCCCGATCCGCAGGGACAGGGATCATTCCGGCCAATGGACTGATCCTCCTCCATGGCAGGTTCATCCCGCCCCATGACTTGAGGCAGCGGACCGTACTTCGTCTGAATGTCCTGAAACTCAATGAGCGGATAACCGTTGGATTGCCATGTTCTGGTATGAGACCTGAGCTCAGTCAGAAGCTCCCTGAACCGCCGCTCCACATCCTCACCCAGTTCTTCCAATCCCAGGAATCCGGCAAGATGACGTCGGACTTCAGCAACATTCGATTCGTTCTGGAAATTAAGAATGATTTCAGCCACGATGTCTTCCATGTGCGCATCAAGATCCCCTTCTTCCCGGTAAAACTGGTTCAGGTGATCCAGCAAAGCCAGCGCCTGGGGAGTCCACTCAAAATAATGCCGATCGGCATACCGCAGCAGGACCTCCCGCTCCGGAATCCACATCGGATACCATTGCTTCCGGATCTTCAGATCCGCCAGAAGATCAAACATCAGTACCGTTTCATGGGCGATCCAGTCCCCCTCCCTGTAGAGATGCTGAATCGTCTCATCCGTATCGATGAGCTCTCTGACCCAGGCCGACTCGGCCGTCAGACCCGTCTGCTCTGCAAATACATCCAACACCTTTTGCAGCCTGATCGCCCCATGCAGATACCCCAGGGCCCGAATGTAGTCTTTTAGCTCCGCTAAATCCTTCTCCTCAGCCAATCCTTTTACCTCATCCTCAACCCTATTCTCACTCTGATTCTTATTGTTATTGTTATTCTCCATACTCAAACCACCGCTCCCCTTTTTAAACTCATTGCCGTAATCGACTCCTGCAGTTTTACTCCAACCGGATCCGCCAGCCCTTCTCTTGGTCTTAGTTGCCGGTTTTCTATGCTCGTCCTCTTTGTTCTTTGTTATTGTTCTTAGTTATTGTTCTTAGTTATTGTTCGTCGCTATTGTTCTCAGTGTTGTTCTCAGTGTTGTTCTCAGTGTTGTTCTCAGTGTTGTTCTCAGTCATTGGTACCCCCCACCACTGCACCACTGCATCACTGTATAACCTTATATTTCAAATGATATTTTTAGGCTCACACTGCGCACTGGTTCTAAGTACTCGATCTAAATAATCAAGCTAAATACCAGTTTTGAATACTATCTCTGAATACTATCTCTGAATACTATCTCTGAATATTCGTTCTGAATAGTCGCTCTCATTACCTGTTCTGAATACTCATTGCAAACACTTGTTTTATCTTATCATTTTTCAAACTTTGATTCTTTTGAT
>CAYYVR010000154.1:0-5746 GCA_964475185.1 uncultured Clostridium sp.
CGGCCCTTCATCAGTTCATCCATCCCGCGCTCGATGAGCTGTTCGGTCCGGGTATCGACGGATGAGGTGGCCTCATCCAGGATCAGGACCACGGGATCGGCAATGGCCGCCCGGGCGATGGAAAGAAGCTGCCGCTCTCCCTGGGAGAGGCTGGTGCCGTCGTTGCCGATGACCGTATCATAGCCGTCTTTGAGGTGCCGGATAAAGGTATCCGCATTGGCCAGTTTCGCCGCTTCAATGACTTCTTCATCCGTGGCATCCAGCCGTCCGAAGCGGATGTTGTCGGCAATGGTCCCTTCAAACAGATGGACATCCTGAAGCACCATGCTCATGACACTGCGCAGGTCCAGCTTGTTGATTCGTCTGATGTCGATGCCATCGAAGGTGATGGTGCCGTCTTCGATCTCGTAGAACCGGTTGATGAGATTGGTGATGGTAGTCTTGCCGGCGCCGGTGGATCCCACCAGGGCGATCTTCTGGCCCGGCTTGGCATACAGCGAGACATCGCTGAGGATCTGCTTGCCCTCCACATAGGAGAAGTCCACATCCGTCAGGCGCAGATGGCCCTGGACCGGAACGTTCTCCATGGTGCCATCTGCACCGGGGACCAGCCAGCACAGACCGCGGTCGCCGATGCAGTCGCGGTTCAGGCGGACTTCGCCTTCCACGTCTTCCTCCTCACCGTCCATCATCGCAAAGATGCGTTCGGCACCGGCGATGGCCGCCAGGATCGAGTTCATCTGATTGGACACCATGGTGATGGGCCGGGAGACCGTTCGGGTATACTGCAGGAACGCCGTGATATTTCCCAGCGTCATGGTCCCGCTGATGACACGGCCGGCACCGAGGATGGCAATGATCGCATACTGGATGAAGGAAATGTTCCCCATCAGCGGCATGAGCATGACCCCGTAGGCCGCAGCCCTGGAGGCGGATTCCCGCAGATCATCGTTGATCCGGTCGTATTCGGTGATGGCCCTGTCTTCGTAGCCGAACACTTTGACCACCTTCTGCGCCGACACCATTTCTTCCACATAACTGTTCATGTCAGCCATGGCGTCCTGTCTGGCGCGGAAGAAACGGGAAGAGCGGCCGGCGACAAACCGGATCAGAAAAAGCGAGGCGGCCATCATGACCACCATCACCAGGGTCAGCATGGGACTGAGGACGGTCATCACAGAGAATGTCCCGATCACTGCGATGAGTGAGGTCAGGATCTGAGCCACACTCTGTTCCAGCGCCTGATTGAGCAGATCCACATCGTTGGTGAAGGATGACATGATGGTGCCGTGGCCCTGGGCATCATGATAGGCAATGGGCATCCGCTGGATCTTGGCAAAGAGCTGAGTCCGGATGGTGTGAATGATCCGCTGGGCCAGTCTTGCCATCAGAAGGTTGCCGATGTACTGGCTCACGGTGATTCCGATGACCAGTGCCAGCATGATGTAGAGATAATAGGTCAGAAGGGGCAGGCTGCGATCGATGGTGACTGCATCGATGATGGGACTGAGCATTCCGTTGGCAGCGACCTGGAAGATCGTGGCACTGATGACCAGAAGGATCCCGAGGCCGAAGGTCAGTTTATGGTCTTTGTAATAACCGAGCAGGCGCCGGATCGTCTTCACCGGATCATGGGGCAGCACTTTCTGTTTCATTTTCTGATTCATTATCCAGCCAGCCCCCTTTCCTGAGAGTCGTTGATCTCGCGGTAGATCGGGGAGGTCTCCAGCAGCTGGGCATGGGTGCCCTGGCTTTCGACCTCGCCGTTGTTCATGACGATGATGGTATCCGCATCCTCAATGGATGAGATCCGCTGCGCGATGATGATGGTGGTGACGTGACCCAGATTCTCCCGGAAACTTTTGCGCAGTTTGGCGTCCGTCGTCATATCCACGGCACTGGTGGAATCGTCCAGGATCAGGATCCTGGGTTTTTTCACCAGCGCCCTGGCGATGGTCAGACGCTGTTTCTGGCCGCCGGAGAAATTGGATCCGCCCTGCTCCACCGGATGATCCAGACCGTCGGTGTATTTGGCGACAAATTCCCAGGCCTGCGCCTGTTTCAGTGCTTCGATGATGTCTTCATCCGTGGCCTGTTCATTGCCCCAGCGCATGTTGGAGCGAATGGTCCCGCTGATCAGCGTATTCTTCTGAAGAACCATGCCGATCTGCTGACGCAGGGCGTCCAGCCGGTACGCTCTGACGTCGCGGCCGCCCACCAGAACTTCCCCGGCAGTGACATCGTAGAGTCTGGGGATCAGCTGGACCAGACTGGTCTTTCCCGATCCCGTACTGCCGATGATCCCCACCAACTGTCCCGATGTGATCTTCAGATCGATGTTTTTCAAGACATCCTGGCTGTTGCTGGGATAGCGGAAGTGCACCTGACGGAACTCAACGCTGCCATTTTCCACAGTATCGCCGGCTGCGGCAGGTACTGTGATCTCCGATTCGGTTTCCAGCACCTCGATGAGACGGCTGGCGGAGGCTGAACCCCGCGTCAGCATCATGAAGTACATGGACAGCATCATCAGGGCCATCATGATCTGAGTGATGTAGGTGACAAAGGCGATGAGCTCACCGGGGAGCATGGTGCCGGCCATGATCTGCTGTCCGCCGAACCAGAGGACGGCTCCGATGCAGCCGTAAATGACCAGGTTCAGCACCGGCATCAGCACCGTGATGAGGGAAATGGCTTTCATGGCCATGTTCTTCAGGTCATCGTTGCGCTGCCTGAAGCGTTTCTCTTCGTAGGGCTGACGGTTGAAGGACTTGACCACCCGGATCCCGATGAGGTTTTCCTGAATGATGGCATTGAGCCGGTCCACCCTTCGCTGAATGCTCTTGAACATGGGATTGGCAAATTTAAGAACGATGAGCAGGATCACGATGACCACGGGGATCGCCACCAGGAACACCATGGAGAGGCCCGGGTTCACCGTCACGGACATGAACAGCGCCAGGATCATCAGAAATGGCGCGCGGATGGCCATACGCAGGCTCATCATGGCGACCTGCCCCAGCATATCGGCGTCTGTGGTCAGACGCGTGATGAGGGTCGGTGCACTGAGCGTGTCCAGATTGGCAAAAGAATAGTTCTGGATCCGCTCAAAGGCTTTGGCGCGGATCTCGGCGGCAAAGCCGTAGCCGGCCCGGGCGCCGAAGAATGAACTGACCACGCCCATGAACATCCCGGAGAGGGCCAGCAGGATCATCAGAAGACCGGTCCGGATGACGTAATCCATGTCCTGGTTTTTGATCCCGACATCGACGATCCGTGACATCAGAAAGGGGACCAGGACATCGGCCGCCACCTCAAGGATCATCATGATGGGACTGAGGATCGCATACGTACGATATTTTTTCATAAATGGCAGTAATTTTTTCAGCATTGTTTCACTTCCCTTCCGTAAGCCCGGCGGCTTTATGTGCTGTCATCCGCAGTAAACGGATCAGCGTGTCGACTTCCTGTGCTTCGATGCCCTCCGTGATGAGGGCCACCCAGCGGTCCAGGTCCGCCAGGATCTTCGGTTTGAGATCACGGCCCTGGGGGGTGAGGATGACATCATAGGCCCGGCGGTCTGTTTCATTCCGCTGCTTTTTTGCAAGGCCCTTTTCCTCCAGGCTTTTGATGACCCGGGTCGTCTGGGCATCATCCATCCGCAGATGGGCACCCAGGGATTTCAGCTCCACGGGCTCCTGATCCCGAATATGGATCAGATAAACGAACTCCGCTGAATTCATTCCGTATTTTTTCAGTTCCTGATTCAGATAGATCTGGGTTTTCCGATGGATCACCGAGACCAGTCCGCATAATTCCGCTTTATCCAAGGATGGTACCCTCCTTTTCCGGTGCCGGTCAGACAGGAATATCCCGTCCCTTCAGTGCCGTTCCGATCAAGTGTTTTGGTCTGATTAACTTTTTAATTATGAGGCATTTTAGTTGAGTTGTCAATCATTTGAAATCGTTCTACATCTCCCGAAACGACCCTTTGAGCCCCTGATTCGTACAGATTCAACCACCATCCATACAGATGTCATCCGGATCCCCCTGAGTGGATACGAGCCGGGCGGACCGGGCAGAAAATCCAAAAAAGCATCAAAAGAAAAGGCGTCTCCGCCCTTGCAAGGTGGGACCCAGTCACAGCCACAGGCCGCCCGGCAAAAGTTTTCCTTTTGCCGGGCGGCCGGTGGCTGATATCTGTGTGGTGTCTGTTCATGACTGTGCCTGACTTAAAGTGCTCAGGCTTACGGCTGATCCGGCTTTGTGCCATCAGAATAAATGACATCGACGGGTCGGCTCAAGGTTTTGTCTCCCCACTGGAACTCCTCTTTCATTTTTTCATACTGGACGGGGAAGTCTTCCTGATAGAGCGCCATGTCTTCCCGGGGAATGACCCTGTACTGTTCTTTGCCATCCACCTTCCAGCGCAGATTGTAGACCAGATCATAGTCCAGGTCCGCAACCTGGGCGACCCCGTTCCGGCGCTGAACATCGATGCGGAATACGCTGCCGAGATTGATGTAATCTCGCTTCTTGATCTGTCCCTGCCACAGATTGCCCGTGGACCAGATCACCGCCTGGTTTTTGACCTTGCCTTCATAGGTGATCTGCCTCATCTCCATGGGCTGGAGCCGGTGCGGGTGACTGCCGATGATCACGTCGACCCCTTCTTCGGTGAGGACCCGGTAGGTGTCCATCTGCTTCTGGGAGGGATACTCCGTGTATTCTCTTCCCCAGTGGATGTGGTAGACGATGAGCTCAGCCCCCTGTTCTCTGGCTTCGGCGATCTCTGCCCGGATCCGCTCATGGCTGTTCAGATCCACTGCATATTTGTCGGGGACCGGAATATTGTTGGTCCCGTAGGTCGTGGCCACAAAACCGACCCTGATGCCGTTGATCTCCTGGATAAACGCCTGATCCGCTTCTTCCTGGGTTCGGTAGGTCCCTGTGTGGGCCAACCCGATCTGATCCAGGTTGTCCAGATTCTCCATGAGCCCGTCCATACCGTTGTCCATGGCATGATTGTTGGAGGTGATGGCCAGATCCACCCCCAGTTCTTTCAATGTAACGCCAAGATTCACCGGGGCATTGAATTTTGGAAAACCCCGGTAGCCGAATTGCTCGCCGGCGATGGGGGATTCAAGGTTCACCAGCGTATAATCTGCCTCGGTGAGGAGATCCCGGATCTCCTCCATCTGAGGGAGGAAGTCATAGCTGCCGTCACTTTGCTTTGCCGCCCGGGTATTGGTGATGTGGCTGAGCACATCGCCGGATGCAGCCAGGGTGAATTCGGCATCTGCAGGGATCGGGTCGGCAACGGGCGCCTGCGCTTCAGGCATCGTCGTGGCCGCAGGCGGCTGCTCTGAAGTATGACTGTCTGTATTGGTGGTCTGTGAGGCCTGACTTCCGGTCGCCGGATCGTTCCCCGGTCCACTGTCGGTTTTCTCCGCTGCGGCGGTGTCCGCCGCCGTCTGCGTCATGCCATCGGTCTGGTTTGCCTGGACCTGGTCTGTGACGCCCAGCTGGCATCCCGACAGCAGAAGCGTCATCGCAAGCAGCAGACTGGCCGCTGATTTTTTGAACATATATATATCCTCCGTTTCCTTCATCATGCGCCGGATGGCCTTTCTCGCAAAGGTCCTCCGGTCCGTCCTGTGTCAATGTGATTTTTATTTCAGTAATCCCTGCAATGGTCAAGTCCGAACTGAAGCTGATCCGCAGCCGGGGCTATGGTGAATATATT
>CAYYVR010000155.1:0-5689 GCA_964475185.1 uncultured Clostridium sp.
AGTGCCGGCCTGTCACGCCGGAGGTCGAGGGTTCGAGTCCCTTCTGGGTCGCCATATTACTTTTGCTGGTGTGGCTCAAAGGCAGAGCAGCTGATTTGTAATCAGCAGGTTGTCAGTTCGATTCTGACCACCAGCTCCAGTGAAAAGAAAATGCGAAAGCGAAAAACTGCTGCAGTCTGATGAATCAGATCGCAGCAGTTTTTTTCGTAAAGACCGGATCAAGACCAGACACAGTCCAGACAAAGACCAGACAAAGACAAAAGAGGCGGACCGTAAAGAGATGACAACAGCCGGAGCGGACCCGGATGATCTTGTCAATGGATGGATCAGGATAAAGGAGAACACAATGATCACTGATGAAATCAGAAAACTGGCAGAGAAATACTATCCCCAGGTAGTGGAACTGCGGCATTATTTCCACAGACATCCCGAGTTGTCCGGGCTGGAATTCCAAACGGCTGAAAAAATTGCGTAAACCCTTGAGGGGCTGGGCATCCCAGTGCAAACGGGCGTAGCCGGAACGGGTGTTGTCGGCCTGATCCGGGGCGGGCACCCGGGAAAGACCGTGCTTTTAAGGGCTGATATGGATGCGCTGAAACTCCAGGAGGATACCGGGGTCTCTTACCATTCCCAGGTACCGGGTGTGATGCACGCCTGCGGTCATGACGGGCATACTGCGGGGCTGCTGGGCGCCGCCATGATCCTCAATGAATGCAGGGCGGAGCTCAGGGGGAACATCAAGCTGGTCTTTCAGCCTGCGGAGGAGGACGAAGGCGGCGCGCTTCCCATGATCGAAGCAGGAGTGCTAATGGACCCGCCGATGGACGCGGCCTTTGCCTGTCACTTATGGGGAACCCTTCAGGAAGGCGCTGTGGAGGTCCGGGAAGGGGCACTGATGGCCTCTCCGGACACCTTTGAGATCACCCTCACCGGCAAAGGAGGCCATGCCGGGATGCCCCATCTGGCCATTGACCCGGTGGTCATGGCAGCTCAGGTCATCGATCAGACCCAGACCGTCATATCCAGACGGAAGGATCCTCTGGAACCGGCTGTCATTTCCTTTACCATGATCCATGGCGGGAATACGCACAATGTCATTCCCAATCAGGTGAAGCTGGGCGGGACCATCCGAACTTTTGATGCAGAGGTCCGCCGTTGGATCCCGCAGGCCATGGAATCGGTATTGAGATCCGTGACAGAAGCCAATGGCGGAAGCTACAGCTTCCAGGTGAACAAAAAATATCCGCCGCTGATCAATGACAGGGCCATGACGGATCTTGCAGAGCGGGCGGCAGCCAAAATCGTCGGCACAGGCAATGTCCGCCGCCGTGTTCATCCGAACATGGGCGGAGAAGATTTTGCGTATTTTGCCCAGGCTGTGCCATCCTCATTTTTCTTTGTGGGCATCGCCCCTGATGAAGAAAAACCGGTACTCCATCATCATCCCCGATTCCAGTGGGATGACCGCAATCTGCTGGACTCCATGTCCATCCTGGCACAGGCGGCAGCAGACTATCTGGCTGCAGCGGACAAACCTTGAGGGGATGACTCCCAGAGCTGTCATCAACGGATCGGAATAAAACAGCACAGGACGGAAAGCACCGGGATGCTTTCCGTCCTGTAATTTTTCGGATCCTCACATGGGTCTTTCTCCTTAAGGTATCATCAGTTGATCCGACCCGGCTGATCCATGGAATGGATTCTGCCCGGTTGGATCCGACGCGGAAACTACCGGCGGATCTCCACAATGTGATCATCGGTGAATTCCCAGATGTTGGCCTGGACTGTGAACATGTTCCATTCCCTGATCTCAAAGAGGCGTTCCCAGGACTTGCGGATCTTCATGACCAGATCGGGATAAAACCGGCTCTCGGCATCATCGAGGAGCGTAAAGGGATTTTTGATCCCGCGTCGTTTCAGTTCATCGTAAAAAGCCTTTTCATCCTCGGGATCTGTGGGGACGTACATATGATTGAGGATCAGATCCCACTTGGTCGAATCGAAATAAACGATCTGATCTTTTGGCATGTTCAGCTTAAAGACGACTTCGCCGGGTACCTCTCGGAGCATATAGCCTTCGTCCACAGAGCACCAGATCGGATAGCTGACGCCTTTGGGACGGGGGACCCGCTTGGCGGACTCATGGCTGAGCCAGTCGTAGTTTTTCATAAAATGAGCAGAGATATCGCCGTACTTATGGCGGATCCATTCGGGGCGGATCCGGAACACACCTTCCTGTTCCAGGATCTTCAGGGCACTTTCATTCTGCCGGGTAAAGATGATTGCATTTTCCATAATCAGGTCTCCTTCAGGTTATTTTTTGTTCAGCCGGTTACGGAAACGAAGGATCTTTTTCCGGCCTTTCATGTGC
Organism: uncultured Clostridium sp.; assembly: GCA_964475185.1. Lineage (GTDB taxonomy): Bacteria > Bacillota > Clostridia > Clostridiales > Clostridiaceae > JG1575. Next base: position 2,372 of record CAYYVR010000155.1, read on the forward strand.
CGGACGTCTTCCCCGAAGAAGGGGACAAAGATAAAATCGCCCATGATTCGGGAAGACAGACGTTCCGAGTATTTGTCGCGGATGGAGTCCAGTTTGAGATTGGATGAAATGATCAGCTTCTTTTTGTGGAGAAGGCGCAGATTGATCAGGTTGAACACTTCAGTTTTCGCAAGATCTGTGACCATTTCAGCACCAAGATCATCGATGATGAGCAGGTCCGACTCCGTCAGCAGCGTTTCCAGTTCCTTATTGTCACGGAATTTGATGTCCTTGATATCTTCCATGAGTTGGGATGAGGTGCGGTAAACGACGACCTGGCCTTCTGCCAGAAGGGACCGGGCGATGCAGGTGGCAAGGAATGTTTTGCCGGTACCCGAGGGCCCGTAAAGGTAGAGATTCTCCGCATGGATCGGAAAATCCCGGACATAGGTCCTGGCGATCTCGAGATTTTCCCGCATGTGCTGACGCACGGTCCGGTTGTACTCGGGATGGATCGTGTCATTGTCGAAGATCGATTCGTCGAAGGTTTCGAAGGAATCCTCTGTGAGCATTTCATTGAAATCTGATTCGGCATAGACGATCTCAGCCAGCAGGCGGTTATAGCAGCTGCATTTTTTTCCGCTGATGTATCCTGTATCATTGCACTTGCGGCAATGGTATTTCATTTCCATGTGATCCATGGGATATCCATTGGCCACCAGCAATTCCATTTTTTCCTGGCGAAGATCCATGTTTTCGGTTTTCAGACGGGCGATCCGCCCCTGGGCATCGTCGCTGTCGGTCAGCACGGCCCGGGCAACATTCAGAGAATTCAAAGACATCATCCGCTCCAGTTCATCGATTCGGGGGATCCGCTGGTAAACTTCAGCTTTCCGGGCTTTCTGATTCGATTCCTCTTCTTTGCGGATGGCCTCATAGCGGGCCATGACTTTTGAGTGGAGATTATTCATCCTCTTCCCTCCAGCCTAACAGGCTTTTTTCAAGCGAATCGTAATCGTAATTGCGCTGCTCGTAGTTGTTGAAGGAGGTGACATCCTTGGGGTGGGCACTTTTTCGTCCGCCCTTGGGGACCTTGTCTTTCTGGATGGCATCGGCAACGGAGGTGATGCCGTCGGCTTTCCATCGTTTCAGGATCCCTTCGATGTAGTTCATATCCGCCTTGCCCAGCTGATTGATGCAGCGCTGAGCGGCATGCTTGAGGACCGAAAGATCAAAGCCGTAATCATCCACCCAGCGATTCATCTGTTCCTGCTGAGGTTCAGCGATGGCGGAGGGATCCATGCCCATATATTTGAAGAGATCCCGATACGTCTGCCAGCGGTCTTCGAACCGGCGGATCAGAGCGTGGGCATCTTCCCCGGTCTGTACATACTGCCTGCGCCAGGACATGGCGACTTTTTCCATGTAATTGACGGATTCTTTGCCGGAGCATGAACTGAACAGCAGCATGATGACTTCATCGTCAAAATGATATTCATCTTTGAGGTCCATGACGAAGCGGAGCAGACTGGGGGACATGGGTTTCCCCATGACCATCTCCAGGGCGCCGATGAGCTCCCGGAACGCCGGATCCTCCAGCTGACGGCCGCTCTCCGTATCCGCAGCGGGGAGTTTACCGCCGGTCTCATCGACGGCACCGCTGGCAGGATCGAAGGCCAGTTCCAGATTGCCGGCGGAGTCCATGGCGAGGATCTTCAGAACCCCTTTGCCGTCCCAGTATTCGCAGGCTGAAATGACATCGACTTCTGTCAGCCCGCAGATCCTTGCAATGGCGGCCGTTTCAAGGGCCCCGCTTTTCTGCGCCACATGATAAAGCGCCGTGAGGATTTTAAATTCATCGCCGGGGGTATCCCGCAGCAATTCTTCGATTATGTAAGACGGGATCCAGGACATGGCCTGAATGCCGTGGATACTAACTTTTCCCATGGTGATTCTCCTAGTCGCAAGTATTTGTCAATTTCATTATAGCATCTGCACCAACCAAAAAACGGCAGCAAAAAAACGGCCGGAGCCGTTTCTTAGTAGTGCGCGTCCTGGCGCTGATGATTGATCTTGTTTTTGGAAAAATAGGCAGCCTGGACTTCCTCCACGGAAAAACCAAGGGCAATACCGAGCGCAAAGAAATCCTCGACCAGTACTTCATAGGAGTTCATTGAGGAGAAGGAAACCAGTTCATTCACGGCGAGAAACAGATTGAGGAAATGAGTGGTCAGATCCATTGTTTCCAGATTATGATCCGGAACAACATCCTCAAAGCCAAGGTCGATGCCGATGGTCAGAATGAAGTGGAGGCAGTCCACGTATTCTTCCAGGATCTTTTCCCGGGGAGAAGGATCCTTCTTGCTCCAGTACTTGAAGCAGCGGGTCTCATTGGCCAGTTCGCCGATCTCGGTGAGCAGGGCGAGGTACTTTTTGTTTTTCAATTCGGCGGGGTCAAGCTGATGTTCCCTGACGATCCGCTCATTCAGGGTTTTCTGAACCGCAAAGAGCTCTTTAAGTTGCAATATCTATGCCGCCTTTCAAGTTGTTAAATTCTCTAAGAATCATCATAGTATCATTTGAAAATATTTTAAAGTTCAGTAAATGATTTCAGAGAGAAATTAATTGATCTGAGTCGAAAAACCTGCAATTTTTATGAAATGGACTCAAATCAGCAGGCGGTCATATAATATTGGGATTTTTCAGAGGAATTGAAAAAACAATGGAGTCTTTCTTGGCATTGAGCGATTTCCACAGCTCGACCCGGTCCACCAGAAATTTCTTGCTGTTATCCGGCGTGCTGAACAGATTGGTGGAATTTTCCAGCTCCCTGGGGATCCGGTCCTGGGACATGGACAGGATGAAATCCTGGTCATCGACCCGCTCATCGGCGACTTTGAAACCATGCAGGCGCATGTACTCATTGAGATGACGCTGGATTTTTTTCAGATAGCCAAAGTTTGTCACCGGCAGTCCGGTGATCCGCTCATCCGCCAGATTGATGTACTTCCCCGTGATGTTCACATGGAAGTACCGGAAGGGTTTGAGCAGATCTTTCAATGTTCTCTCCAGGAGTTTGATATCCGGATCTTCGATGGTGTCGATGGGAATGGAAATATATGGGGATTTTTTATAGTTTTTACCTTTTTTGTGCAAAGGCCGCTGGATGCCATCCAATTCCCTGGTGGAATTTTTATCCAGAACAGCTACAAGATAGTAACGCATTTGTCGTTCCTTTCCCGCAGACGATGCGTCATGCGGTAAGCATTTCTCTATGTACCTCATTATATCACAGGCACTGCAAGGCCACAGCTTTCAGCGGTCAAAACAAAGGGAAGG
>CAYYVR010000156.1:0-5676 GCA_964475185.1 uncultured Clostridium sp.
ACAGGACTTTCACCTGTTAGCATTTGCCAGCTTTGCTGGACGCACACATCAATACGATTGCCTCGACGTGATTCGTGTTAGGATAGTTGTCCATGATCACAAGGTCCGTCACTTTATATTCTTCCATTTTCAGGAGGTCCTGGACCATGGTTTTGGGATTGCATGAAACATAGATGATCTGCCGGGCTTTGAAAGCTCGCATGTGGTCGAGGGCCTTGGGATGGATCCCGCCTCTGGGTGGATCGACGACAATGAGATCCGGTGCTTTTTCCAACTGTTCAAGCACATCTTTGACATCTCCTGCAATGAAGGTGGTATTGTCATTGCCATTGAGTCTGGCATTGTCCCGGGCCATGAGGGCTGCTTCTTCAATGATCTCGACTCCAGTGACATGTCTGGCATGGGGTGCCAGTATGTTCCCGATGGTGCCGGTTCCGCAATAGAGGTCAAACACTTCCTTGTCCGAGAGATCGCCGGCGAAATCAATGACTTGCTGATAAAGCCGTTCAGCGGCATCGGTGTTGGTTTGGAAAAAACTCATGGGTGAGATCTTAAATTGCAGACCATGAAGAGTATCTGTGATCACCGGTTCGCCATAGATCAGGTCCAACCGGTCCACCACCACGGCATCCTGCAGGGAATCATTGGTCACATGGTAAATGGATGAGAGTTTCCCATCCAATTCTGTTTGGAGAAGGTCCTCCGCCCAGGCCTTGGGATCCAACTCCGGGTCCGTTGCCGTCACCAGGATCGCCATGAGTTCACCTGTGTTTTTACCCTCGCGGACGATCAGATTTCTCAGCGTTCCCTGATGGCTCATGGCTCTGTAATAGGGCAGGCCGCTGCGGGAAAAATAATCCAGGGTTCGGGTCAGGATCCGGTTGAAGTCTTCTGAGACCAGCTGACATCGATCCACCGTGACAATGGAGTTTTTACGGCTGAGCAGATGCAGGCCAAGGCCCAGCGGTGCTCCTTTGGATTCATCCCCAAAGGTATACTCCATCTTATTGCGGTAATGATACTGTTCCTCACTTCTGCGAATGCCGTGATAAGTCCCCGTATCCAAACCGGACGCCCGGATCATTTCAAGAACTTCCTTCTCTTTGTACGCCACCTGCATATCGTAGGGAACCTCCTGACTCATGCAGCCGCCGCATTTGTCATAATGCACACATTTCGGTTCTACTTCCCAGGGTGCATTTTTAATTTTCTCAAGCACCATCAGCTGACCGATCCCCTGTTTGTTCTTGAGATGCCGGCCCAGGATCACCTGACCCGGAAACGTATTTTTGGCATGCATGAGATGGTTCTCAACAAAAGCTATTCCTATGCCCGGATAGGTGGTATCCACGATTTCCACTTCATATTCGGGTCGGTTTCGATTTCTTCTTTTTTTATCCATTGATAGATTCAACCTTTTCATTCATTCGTATTATAAAGCAGCTCGGAGCAAATCTTTGCAGATCAGTACATGACTTTGGAATTTGTAAATTCTATGAGACCTATGATCACTACGGCTAAATTGACCAGAAGAAAACTGTAGGTCAGAAGGTCCGGCAGCGTCCGGAAAATATAGATGCTCATCAGATCCTGATTGATCTGCAGGAAATTGTGGATCATAAAATAATTCACCAGAAACGACAGATACAAGAACATACTGTTATACAGCATATTGGTCCTGGACTTGAACATACTGATCTTGAAAGCAACGATCAGATTCAAAATTCCGCTGAAGATCAAAAACATGGCCACGGGGTAATCCAACAGGTACAGGCCTAAAATCGTATAAAAAAGCGAGAAATAGATGCTGAAGATCTGGATGATGACTCGGCGCATGGCGTTTGCTCCTCCTGGTCGATTGAAATATTATCTGCAGTCCATTATATCACAGCATCTCAGCGACGGATTCTCCGACTGTTCGCTCTGACCATACGCTCTGAAGATCGCCAACTGATCAGCACTGCTAAAAAGTCTTATATATTCACCCTTGCCTGTTTTTTCCCAGACCCTGATGTGATGAGGATTTCCCAAAGCCAGCAGATACTGGATCTTCGCAGACGAACGGGACTTTAGTTTGAAGCAGATCGTTTTACCCTCACTCCCACCTCTCCGACTGATCCCCTGATATTTTCCAGGGCTGATCTGGATCCGCTGCCGTTTTATCTCCCTGCTCCAGGATGAAAAGTATTTTAATCCCTTTGCTTTCATTTTGTGGGCCAGAATCATTATATAATCAGGGCAAGAATGAGGGCAGGAATGAGGGCAGGAATGAGGGCAGGAATGAGGGCAGGAATCAGGCAGGAATCAAAAGACTGACCGCTAAGACTGAATTTGATGGTAGAATATTAAGGTGCCAATCATGTGTGACGTTTAAGGAGAGAATTTATGGAATATGGCAGTCTCATTTCAATCATTTTCATCAGCTGCGCAGCCTTCATCGGGGCCTTTGTTGACGCCATTGCCGGCGGCGGCGGACTCATCACGGTGCCCGCCTATATCCTGGGGGGCTTTCCGCCTCACTTCGCTTTAGGGACCAATAAACTGTCCGCGACCTTCGGATCGCTGTCCTCCACCGTCGAATTTTTCCGCAACGGCAAGATCCATTTTGGTCTTGTGAAATATATCATACCCTGCACCTTCCTCGGTGCGGTCCTGGGTGTCAACTCCGTCCTGCTCATCAATCAGGATTTTCTGTATCCCCTGGTATCGGCCATGATCCTTATAGTCGGCATCTACACCTACTTCAAAAAAGATCTGGGATTGATCAATACATTCCAACTGCAATCGAAGACTCAGATCGCCATGGGGATGGTCTTTGGCTTTGTCATTGGGTTTTATGACGGATTCTTCGGACCCGGAACCGGATCTTTTCTGTTATTTGTCTTTATCAAGTTTTTCGGCATGGATTTTGTCAACGCCGGCGGAAATACCAAAGTGCTTAATTTCATCAGTAATATCACCTCACTGGTGGTGTTTGCCCTGGCCGGCAAGATCAATTTTCAGATTGGCCTCATGGCGGGTGTATTTTCACTGCTGGGTTCTGTGATTGGAACAAAAGTGGCGATTCGAAAAGGGGCTTCCTTCGTCAAGCCGATCTTCCTCATCATGAGCTTTGCCGTATTCGTCAAGCTGGTGGTGGATATGGCCACTCGCTGACTCCCCTTTGCTTCAAAATTATGATAAAATTCGCCGGTCAGCCCTTCATCCGGGCTGACCGGCGTTTCTCTGCACAGGATGTTATCAGTTTATTCTCGGTGCTGGGTTCATCCGCATTCCAATCCAGCGGATTTTAAAAACTCAGATCGCCGCAGATCCTATTCCTCTTCCTTTCGGTCCTTCTTTCGATCATTCTTTCGATCGTTTGAAGTTTCATCCAGGAGACTTTGCCCCGTTGAAACTTTCTTCAGTGAATCGCCCAGCGTCCCGACACCCTTGCCCAGCATCTGTCCCAGTGAGTTGTTCTCTGAATGACTCGACGCTGCCACTTCTTCCTGTACCCGCTGGCGGATTTCATCATCTTCCAGCAGACGCTTCAATGCATCATCGTTATCAGACGGTCTGCCCGGATCCGGATCCCGATCTGTTTTCTGCAGCTCCTCTTGTTTATCATACGTGCTTTTCTGACGCTGATATCCCTGCTGGGGACTGTTCGATTGTTTTTTTCTGAATTGCTCCCAGAATTTCATGCCCTTGCCTCCTTGCCGGTATTTGCTGAATCTGACATGGTATTGATTGCCAGCAAATGAAAAATGCGCGGCATCCCATTTTTATGCCTGGCCTGATTTTTATGACCTCATTATACCACTGCTGCCTCTGATTTCAGTCACCGGACACAGGAGGTTCAAAAACCCGAAACAATTGGATCCCGGATCCGGCTGTCCTGATGCGGGACACCCCAATTGTCATCATGGATAGCCTCTGCCATGGAATCTGAGCCTGCCAGGGGATCTATTTGCCTTCCATCTCCAACGTGATTTGATTTCTGTCATTGTAAATGGACCGGTACCCAAAGTAGAGGGATCCAAATACCGACAGACAGACCACCGTGGTAATGGCGATCATGATGGCGATCTGATAGAGGATCGCCGTGGTGGGGAGTGTCCCCGACAGGATCTGGCCGGTCATCATGCCGGGAAGCGCGATGATCCCCATGCCCAGCATGGAGTTGAGTGTTGGCAGCAGCGCTGTCTCAATGGACTGGTTGACAAAGGGCAGCAGGATCTTTTCTGGTCGTGCGCCGATATTGAGCAGCGCCTCGATTTTGGTTCGCTGACCGGAGAAACTTTCCCGGAACGTCTTCACCCCCAGGGTGGTTCCGGTCATGGCATTGCCGACTACCATGCCGCTCACCGGGATCATGTACTGTGGATTGAAGACGGATTCGCCCACCACCAGGTACACAAAGAAAGCGACCACAAACAGGCCGGAGAAGAAGATCGACCCGGCAATGGCCCACTTGAACCCGGGATTGAGGCCCTTGTTTTTATTCAGAATGCGCATAATGGCGAAGCCTGTCATCAGAAGAAAGTACGCCACGGTAAACAATGGATGCGGATTTTCAATGATATACGTGAGGATCAGTCCTGCCAGAATCAGCTGGAGGGTCATCCGGACACTGGCGATCACCAGTAATTTCGTCTGATCGATGCGGCTTTTTTTCATGATGAACAATACCACAAGAAGCAGTAGATAGATCAGAGCAAACTGCCAGATCTGCATTTTTACGATTCCCTGCATACTATCCCTCCCTTACCACAGAAATACTTCGATCGGCAAACTCATCCGCCAGGACCTGATCATGGCTGATGGTGATCACCGTCATGTCCTGGTCTCTGGCATACTGTTTCAACCCGCTGAAAAGCTCGTGGGCAGTCTTCTGGTCCAGCGCCGAGGTCGGTTCATCCAACATCAGGATCCTGGGAGCAAAGGACAGGCAAATCGCCAGGTAAACCCGCTGACGCTCTCCGCCGGACATATTCTGACAGGGATCGGACAATTGAAAAGGAACTTTGGCCAGCTCCAGAAAACGTTGTTTTTCCTCATCGCTTCGATGGGGCTCATCCCGGTAATCATAGAAATAGTCGAAGTTTTCCCGGATCGTGCCATCGAACAGAAACACCGCCTGGCTCACCAAAAGGACATCCCGGCGAAGCCGGACGGTGTCCATCCCGGCCGTCGGTTCCCCATCGAACAGGATCTCGCCGGTGGTTGGCGTATACGTAAAGTTGAACAGCTTGAACAGCGTGCTCTTTCCGGCACCGGATTCCCCCTCGACGAACACAAATTCTCCCTGATGGATGGCCAGATCCGGATATTTCAGGATATTTTTAAAGGTCAGATCCCTGGTCGACAGGATCACATCAGATTTTTGCATTGGCATTTCCCCCTTATGTTCATTTTCAAACGTCGGCCCAGCCTCCCTCTGTGGATCCCGAATGCGGGTTTCTGACCTCATTCGACATTCCAGAGTTACATCCTGATCCAACATCAGATTTTCAGAACATGACTTCAATACAAGACTTTAGAACAAGACTTTAGAACCAGGCTTTCAAACCAGGCTTTCAAACCAGGCTTTCCAACCCAGCCTTTGAGACCAGGCCCTTCAAACCAGTCATTTCCTTCTATTGAACAAAATCGCTACGCGATAGTTCTTTGTTACAATTCTATACTTATGCC
>CAYYVR010000157.1:0-5673 GCA_964475185.1 uncultured Clostridium sp.
AGCGGACCCGCCTGGCCAAGGAAACGGGGATGCGCATCGTGGAACTGGTCCGGGAAGAGTTTGACAGCTCGAAGATCTTCACTGCCAAAGCCTTCCACAATGCACTGCGTCTGGATATGGCCCTGGGGTGTTCCACCAATACGGTGCTCCATCTCAAAGCCATCGCCCATGAGGCCCGGGTGGATCTGGATCTTGATCTGGTCAATGAGATCAGTCAGACTACGCCCAATCTGTGCCGGCTGAGCCCGGCGGGACCCCATCATGTGGAGGATCTGTATCGGGTCGGCGGGATCCAGACGGTCCTATGTGAATTAAACCGTGCGGATCTTCTGCAGGGCGATGCCGCCACCGTCGGGGGCATGACGCTGGCCCAGTGCCTTGCCAGGCATCCCCAAAACAAAGCCGACGGGGACGTGATCCGTCCGGCGGCGCAGCCGCACAGTCCCAATGGCGGGATCCAGGTGATCCGGGGATCCCTGGCGCCGGACGGCGCTGTGGTCAAGCGATCCGCCGTGGCCCAGGCCATGATGGTCCATCGCGGCCCGGCCAGAGTTTTCGACGGGGAAGAGGCGGCAGTCACTGCCATCATGGCCGGCGCCATCCAGTCCGGGGATGTCGTGGTGATCCGGTTTGAAGGGCCCAAGGGGGGGCCGGGGATGCCGGAGATGCTGACCCCCACTTCTGCGCTGTCAGGGATGGGGCTGGATGAATCGGTGGCACTGCTCACCGACGGACGTTTTTCCGGGGCGACCCGCGGAGCGGCCGTGGGACACATTTCACCGGAAGCCCAGGAGGGCGGACCCATCGGGCTGCTTCGGGACGGGGACATGGTGACACTGGATATTCCGGCCGGGCGCGTCGATCATGAACTGAGTCCGGAAGAACTGAAGGACCGCAAGGCTGCCTTCCAGGCCAAAACAATGGACCTGGACGGATATCTGGCCCGCTATGCCCGATTAACGACATCAGCTTCACAGGGAGCTGTCTTCGCATAACAACAAAAGAAATCACTTGAAAATCAGGGGGAACAATCATGCAATATACGGGTGCACAGATCGTATTCGAAGTTTTGAATAAATTAGGGGTGGATTCCATTTTCGGCTATCCCGGAGGGGCTGTCATTCCGTTGTATGATGCCTTATATGATACACCGCATGCCATCCGGCACTACCGGACGGCCCATGAGCAGGGGGCTGTCCATGCGGCGGACGGCTATGCCCGCAGCACAGGAAAACCAGGCGTCTGCATCGTGACGTCGGGTCCCGGTGCCACCAACACCATCACCGGCATCGCCACGGCTTTTCTGGATTCAGTCCCGCTGGTGGTCATCACCGGTCAGGTGGGTCAGTCTCTGATCGGCCGGGACTCATTCCAGGAAGTGGATATCACGGCCATGACGCTGACCATCACCAAACACTGTGAAATGGTGCGCCGGGTGGAAGACATCGAAAAAACCATCCTGCGGGCCTTTGCGGTGGCCACCTCCGGCCGGCCGGGCCCGGTGCTCATCGATCTGCCCAAGGATCTCATGCTGAGCCAGACCGACTACAGGGATCTGCCCTTCGAAGTCCCGGCCCTGCCTGCCGTTGATCCGCTCCAGGTCGAGGCAGCCATGACGGCGTTTCAAAAGGCCCGCCGGCCGGTGATCCTTGCCGGGGGCGGAGTGGCCATTGCCGGTGCCTCCGAAGCACTGACCTCCTTTGCAGAGGATTACGACATCCCCGTGATCAATACGCTGCTGGGCTCCGGCTGTTTCCCGCAGAGTCATCCGCTGTCTCTGGGGCTCATCGGGATGCACGGCTCCCAGAAAGCCAATCAGACCATGGCGCAGTCGGATCTGGTGCTGGCGCTGGGCGCCCGATTCAGCGACCGGGTCATCGGCGCTTCGGAAGGATTCTGTCCCAACGCAAAGATCGTCCAGGTGGACATCGATGTCAGTGAACTGGGCAAGAACATGGCTGCCCATTTCCCGGTCCGCGGCGATCTCAATGAGGTGCTGGCGGCGTTCCGGGCCCATCTGGGACCGGTGGGGGCACCCAGGGCAGAGACGAAAAAAGCCCGGCTGCCGCTGACCGGAGAGGGGCCCCTGACGGCGAAACCCTTGCTGGATCGGATCCACCGCACCTTCGGCGATGAAGTCATCGTAGCCACCGAAGTGGGCCAGAACCAGATGTGGACGGCTCAGTCCTTTGGTTTTGAACGGCCCCGGCAGTTTCTGACCTCCGGCGGTCTGGGCACCATGGGGTACGGCCTGGGCGCTGCCATCGGCGCCCAGATCGGCAATCCGGACCGGCAGGTGCTCCACATCGCCGGCGACGGCAGTTTCAAGATGAACTGCAATGAACTGGGCACGGTGCGGAAATACAATCTGCCGCTGAAGACGTTCATCCTCAACAACAATGCGCTGGGCATGGTCCGGCAGTGGCAGCAGCTGTTCTGCAGCAGCCGGTTCAGCGAGACCGACGGCGATGATTCGGTGGATTTTGTCAGACTGGCCCAAGCCTACGGTATCCGGGGCTACCGCGCCCGGACTCTGGCCGAGCTCGATGCCGTCCTGGAGGAGATCCGGGATTTGGCGGAGCCCGTTCTCGTCGACTGCATCCTCTCCCCGGAGGAGAATGTCTATCCCATCGTTCCGCCCGGAAAAGCCATCACGCAGATGATCACAGAAGATCCTGCAAAGGAGGTTGCCATCTCATGAATGCCAAAGAAATGTATCAGGAAGTGCTGGCCGCCCGGGTTCGCCTGGAACCCATCGTCACCAGGACAGAGCTCATCCGCAGCGGTTTTTTCAGCTGTGAGTCAGGCCATGATGTCTATATCAAACCGGAAAATCTTCAACTGACCGGCGCGTTTAAAATCAGGGGAGCGGTCAATAAGATCAGCCAGTTGTCGGCAGAAGAACGCGCCAGGGGCGTTATAGCCGCATCAGCGGGCAACCATGCCCAGGGCGTAGCCTATGCGGCCAAATTGCTGGGGCTGGAGGCCACCATTGTGATGCCGGCTGGCACGCCACTGATCAAAGTCAATGCCACAAAGCAGTACGGCGCCAGGATCGTCCTGGAAGGGGACAGTTACGATGACGCCTTCTCGCACGCCGTGAAACTTCAGGAAGAGACCGGACGGGTGATGATCCATCCCTTCAATGATCCGCAGGTCATGGCAGGACAGGGCACCATCGGACTGGAGATCCTGGAAGAGCTGCCGGATGCAGATGTCATCCTCGTTCCGGTGGGCGGCGGCGGTCTGATCAGCGGGATCGGCGCCTATGTCAAAACCGTGGCGCCTCATTGCCGGGTCATCGGGGTGGAACCGGAAGGGGCCCTTTCGATGACGACTGCGCTGTCCCAGGGCCAGGTGGTGCGTCTGCCGGCGGTGCACACCGTGGCAGACGGTGTGGCAGTGAAGGAGGTCGGCTGCAATTCCTTTGCCATGTGCCGGGAAGTGGTGGATGAGATCATCCCGGTCAGCGACTATGAGATCATGGATGCCTTTCTGATGCTCCTGGAAAAACATAAGCTCGTGGCAGAAAATGCCGGGACACTGGGCTTTGCCGCCCTGAAAAAACTCGGCGGACCAAAAAAGAAAGTGGTCAGCGTCCTCTCCGGCGGAAACATCGATGTGGTCACGGTCTCCGCCATGATCAACAAGGGACTGACCCGACGCGGCCGGATCTTCTGTTTCTCAGTGGATCTGCCCGATACGCCAGGACAGCTGGTGAATATATCAAAGATCCTGGCCAATCGCATGGCCAATGTCATCAAGCTGGATCACAATCAGTTCATGAACTTTGACCGGTTCAGCCATGTCCAGCTCCAGGTCACCGTGGAAACCAGCGGTCATGATCACATCCGGGAGATCGTCCGCGACTTCGACCAGGCCGGATATCGCATCACGCAGGTTTACTGATCGCTTCAATAAGGATCCCGCAGCAGGAATCCCGCAGCAAGAATCATGCAATAAGAATCACGCAGCAGGAATCCCGCAGCAGGGACGGTCTGCCGTCCGGATCTGCCCGAAAGTCCGGGATGAAACGGCTGGAGGCGGTCCGGGCGGATGATTGGATCAGTCAGCGGGACATATCAAATCAGGGAAGGATCGACCCCTTTGCACTAAAAGGTCTGCGCAGGCGGCTCAGCATATGAAGGGTTGATCCTTTTCCATTGAAAATCTATTTGATAAAATAAACATAGAGCTGTAAATGTTCTAACTGATCCATTATAAGGGTCAGACCGGCCATGGTCAGGATCCGTTCATCCACTTCTTTTTGGAGCGCTTCATCATTCATTGGAAAGAATGAGCGGGAAAGGAACGAACGATGTTTAAAAATATAGGGAATACACTGAAAATTTTATCTCGTATTCTATTTGTGCTTGCGTTGGGAGCAGGCGTGATCATGCTGCTGTCAGGTCTTTTGAAGGTAATGAAACATCTTGAATATACGTCATTCAGTGAAGCATTCTCCATATCGGAAGAAAGTTATCTGTATGGCCGGCTGAGAAATAACAAACGCATCACCGAACCCTATGAAGGCGTGCTGATGATAAAAGCCTCGCTTCTGATCGGGATTTCTTCCATCGCCGCACTGCCGATGTATGCTTTTGGTGTAGTCGTTGAAAATATCAGGGCCCTGGTCAAACATCAGGAGGATCTGGCACAGAAACTGGATCGGATATTCAAAGAGACTGATGTGCCAGAACAGGAGCCCGGACACGGGATGAAATCAGAGGGGTTTAAAATCCGATCCTTCGACGACAACTGAAGGTTTGAATAAGTAAGTCAAAGCCTGGATCACAGAAAAGAATGGGATCCTATTTTGAACAGGGTTTTCAGGACAAGAATTTTCAGGATCAGGATTTCAGGGGTCAGAATCTTCGCTGAATGATCACGTGGATGAAGGGTCTATCAAGATGAAGGATCCTGGGGATCCACCCTTAAATGATCCTGTCAGGGGATGGACTTTCTATATGAAGACCGTTTGAAAAACCTCAGTGGGACAGATTCAGAAAAGACACTGGCATCACATTGAAAAATCGCATGAGATCACGACGCGTGATGGCGCTTCTATCAGGTTATGGATCAGGTTTCACTTAGAAAAAATTAATCAGGTTTCACTTAGAAAAAATTAACTTGCATTGACTCATGGAATCGTCTATACTGAATTTTGTGCTAGTACACCTGGCGGTCCTCTGGCGGAAGATGGCCAAGAACGTCAAATAAAACTTTGGGAGGGAATGCACAATGAATGAATTAATCAGACAGATTGAAGCCGAAACGCTTCGCCCCGAGCCGCTTGCTGATTTCAACGTAGGAGACACCATCAAGGTCCACGTTAAGATCAAGGAAGAGAAGAGAGAAAGAACACAGATCTTCGAAGGAACCGTCATCAAGATTCAGAACGGTGGATCCAGAAAAACATTCACAGTCAGAAGAGTCGCGATGGGAACCGGAGTCGAAAGAACTTTCCCCTTCAACTCACCAACCGTAGAGAAAATCCAGGTCGTCCGCAAGGGTAAAGTCAGAAGAGCTAAACTGTTCTATCTGAGAGACCGTGTTGGTAAAGCAGCCAAGGTTAAAGAAAGAATGTAATGTAGCAAGGGATCATGTCGCATGATCCCTTGTTACTTTTTGGCGTGCCCAGCAAGCCGTTAATTGCTAACTGGTGAAAGTCCA
>CAYYVR010000158.1:0-5672 GCA_964475185.1 uncultured Clostridium sp.
GAATATGAATATAATTCACATCATACGCTAGTTCCACGGAGGTTGACATGAACAAAGAAAATATCAAAAAAGTAGTATTGGCCTATTCAGGCGGGTTAGACACATCCATCATCATCCCCTGGCTGAAAGAAAATTATAATGACCCGGAGATCATCGCCGTGTCCGGAAACGTCGGACAGGGCTCCGAACTGGAAGGTCTGGAGGAGAAAGCCCTCAGGACCGGCGCCTCCAAGCTCTACATCGAGGACCTCACGGAGGAGTTCCTCGAAGAATTCGTTTTCCCCAGCGTCCAGGCCGGCGCCAAATATGAGGAATATCTGCTGGGCACCGCCTACGCCCGGCCGCCCATCGCCCGGCGCATCGCCCAGATCGCACTGGCAGAAGGCGCCGACGCCATCTGCCATGGCTGCACCGGCAAAGGCAACGACCAGGTCCGCTTCGAGCTGACCATCAAGGCTTTCGCGCCGGACATGCCCATCATTGCCCCCTGGCGGGAATGGGACATCAAGTCACGGGATGAGGAGATCGACTACGCCGAAGCTCATGAGATCCCGCTGAAGATCAGCCGAGAAACCAATTATTCCAAGGACAAGAACATCTGGCATCTGTCCCATGAGGGCCTGGATCTAGAGGATCCGGCCAATGAGCCCCAGTACAACAAGCCGGGTTTCCTGGAAATGAGCGTTTCCCCGGAGCAGGCCCCGGATGAACCCACCTATCTGACCCTTCATTTTGAACAGGGCCGGCCCACCGCCATCAACGGCAAGGAAATGGGCGCGGTGGAACTGGTGGACACCCTCAACCAGCTGGGCGGCGCCAACGGCATCGGCCTGCTGGACATCGTCGAGAACCGGCTGGTGGGCATGAAGAGCCGCGGCCTGTATGAGACACCGGGCGGCGCCATCCTCTACAAAGCCCATGAAGTCCTGGAATCCATCTGTCTGGACCGGGAGACCGCCCACTTCAAGGCCATCGTCGCTCAGAAGCTGGCCGAGCTGGTCTACAACGCCCAGTGGTTTACTCCGCTGACTGAAGCCATCCTGGCCTTCGTCAGGACCACCCAGAAACTGGTCACCGGCGATGTGAAACTCAAGCTCTACAAGGGCAACATCACCCCCGCCGGCGTCACATCCCCCTACTCTCTCTACGATCCCGAGATCGCCACCTTTGACGAGGACGAGGTCTATGACCAGGCCGAGGCAGCCGGCTTCATCAATCTGTTTGGGCTGCCGATCAAAGTCTATGCCAAAATGAAGGCGAAAAATAATCTCGAATAAGCAGGTTTGATTATGACAAAATTATGGGCCGGCCGGACCTCCGGCCAGACGGAAGAACTGGCGGATGACTTTAATTCATCCATCCGCTTCGACAGCCGGATGTACCGTCAGGACATCGAAGGCAGCATGGCCCACGCGGCCATGCTGGCTGCCTGCGGCATCATCGAGGACCACGAGGCGCAGACCCTCATCGACGGCCTGCAGGGCATCCTGGAAGACCTGGAGGGCGGCAGACTCGACTTTGACCCCTCCAGCGAGGACATCCACATGTTCATTGAGGAAGTCCTCACCGGCCGCGTCGGCGATGTCGGCAAAAAGCTCCACACCGCGCGCAGCCGCAACGATCAGGTGGCGCTGGACCTGAGGATGTATCTGCGTGACGAGATCGACGCGATCCGAACAAAGATCAGTGAGCTGCTGAATGCAGTCACGGATCAGGCCGAGACGCACAAAGCCGCCATCATGCCAGGCTATACGCACCTCCAGCGGGCGCAGCCCATCACCTTCGGCCACCATCTGATGGCCTGGGCGATGATGCTCATCCGCGACAGCCAGCGGCTGGCTGACTGCCGGGATCGGCTGAACATCTCCCCCATCGGCAGCTGCGCCCTGGCCGGCACCACCTATGACACCGACCGCGAAATGGAAGCCCGCCAGCTGGGCTTCGCCGGCATCAGCCTCAACAGCATGGACGGCGTCTCCGACCGGGATTTTGCCCTGGAGCTCCTGAGTGGCCTGGCCATCACCATGATGCATCTGTCGCGCTTCTCCGAGGAGATCATCCTCTGGTCGAGCTGGGAGTTCAAGTTCATCGACCTGGCCGACGCCTACTCCACCGGCTCCTCGATCATGCCGCAGAAGAAAAACCCCGACATGGCCGAGTTGGTGCGGGGCAAGACGGGCCGCGTCTACGGCGACCTGATGGCGCTGCTCACCACCATGAAAGGACTGCCCCTGGCCTACAACAAGGACATGCAGGAGGACAAGGAAAGCATTTTCGACGCCGTCGACACGATGAAGATGTGCCTGGATGTATTCACCGGCATGGTGACGACGCTCCAGGCCAATACCGGCAACATGCTCCAGGCCGCTCAGAAGGGCTTCATCAACGCCACGGATCTGGCTGACTATCTGGTCAAAAAGGGCCTACCCTTCCGCGATGCCTACAAGATCTCCGGTCAGATCGTCGCCCAGTGCATCGCCGGGGACCAGGTTTTGGAGACCCTGCCGCTGGAGACCTATCAGTCGTTCAGCCCGGTCTTTGCGGCGGATCTTTACGATGACATCGCCCTGGCCGCCTGTGTCCAGAAGCGGATCAGCCAGGGGGGCACGTCCACGGCCTCCGTGGAGAGCCAGATCCAGCATGTCCGCTCCTTCTTCGCGGGATCTTGACCCGGCAGCCTGAGGAGCGGCCCGGACGGCGCAGGCTGTACGGACCCATCCCGATCAAATAAGAAAGGCAGGTAACACAATGGATATCACCAATGCACAGCGTGCGGAGATCCTGGTCCAGGCACTCCCCTACATCCAGGAGTATGCCGGCAAGATCATCGTGATCCAGTATGGCGGCAACGCCCGATTCAGCGATGAAATGAAAGAATCCATGATGCGGGACATCGTCCTGCTCTCCCTCATCGGCGTCAAAGTCGTGGTGGTCCACGGCGGCAACACCGAGGTCACCGACATGCTCACCCAGCTGGGCAAGAAGACCGAGTTCATCGACGGCTTCCGCGTCACCGACAAGGAAACCATGGAGATCATCCAGATGGTCCTCTCCGGCAAGATCAGCAACCAGCTGGTCAATCTCCTCGAGAGCAAGGGCGGCAAAGCCATCGGCCTCACCGGCCTGGACGGCCACATGATCGAGGCCCGCGCCCGAAACAAAACGCTCGGACTGGTGGGCGACATCATGAAGATCAACGTCGAACCCATCCTCGATCTCATCGACAAGGGCTACATCCCCGTCATCACCACCATCGGCAGCGACCGGGACGGGACCGTCTACAGCATCGAGCCGGATGCCGCAGCTGCCCGCATCGCCGGTGAGCTGGGCGCTGAGAGCCTGATCTCTGTCACCGACATCCGCGGCATCCTCACCGACATCAACGACTCGTCGACGCTCATCCCCGAAATACACGTCAGCGAGGCGCCTGAGCTCATCCGCAACGGCACCATCCGCGGCGGGATGATCAAGAAAGTCGAAGGCTGCATCTACGCGATCTCCTGGGGGGTCCACAAAGTCTTCATCATCGACGGCCGCGTCCCCCACGCCATCCTCATCGAGACACTGACCGATGAAGGCATCGGCACGATGTTCACCAAAAAATAAACCCAAACCGATTCCCGAACCAAGCAACGAATGATAACTGCACCGCTTGATCAGCCCGCGGCAATGACGCGGAGCCATGAGCGCAGGACCCAATGAGTGCAAGACAGATGGAGGCGTTCCCATATGAATTTAAAAGGCAGAGATTTTTTAAAACTGCTGGATTTTACGGCAGAGGAGATCGGCGGACTCATCGAATTCTCCGCGGAGCTGAAGGCAAAGAAAAAAGCCGGCATCGAGCATAAATACTGCACGGGCAAAAACATCGCCCTGATCTTCGAAAAAAGCAGCACCCGGACCTACTGCAGTTTTGAGATCGCCGCAAAGGATCTTGGCATGGGCACCACTTATCTGGGTCCTACCGGATCCCAGATCGGCAACAAGGAGAGCATCGCCGACACTGCTCGGGTGCTTTCAGGGATCTACGAGGGCATCGAGTACCGCGGCTTTGGCCAGGTCCTCGTCGAAGAGCTGGCCAAGTATGCCTCCGTTCCGGTGTGGAACGGGCTCACCAATGAGTTTCATCCCACCCAGATCCTGGCTGACCTGTTGACCATCCAGGAACAGTTTGGCCGTCTGAAGGGCATCAACCTGGTCTTCATGGGCGACGCCCGATACAACATGGGCAACTCCCTCATGGTCGGCTGTGCCAAGATGGGGATGAACTTCACCGCCTGTGCCCCTAAAAAATACTTCCCCGATCAGTCCCTCATCGACACCTGCCAGGCGGTGGCCGCAGAAAGCAGCGCCACGCTGCGCTTCTGTGAGGACCCCGAGGAAGCCGTCCAGGGCGCCGATGTCATCTATACCGATGTCTGGGTCTCCATGGGCGAGCCGGTGGAGGTCTGGGCCGAGCGCATCAATGAGCTTTCCCCCTACCAGGTTAATGCGGCCCTCATGGCCAAGGCGTCGCCGGATGCCATATTCATGCACTGTCTGCCCGCCTTCCACGATAACAAGACCACCGTCGGCAAGGAGATGTGCGACAAATTCCAGCGGGATGCCATGGAAGTCACGGACGATGTCTTTGAAAGCAACCAGTCGGTAGTGTTCCAGGAAGCCGAGAACCGGATGCACACCATCAAGGCCGTCATGGCGGCGACGCTCTAAGACCTGAAATGCTTCTGTTCCCAAAGATCCGCATTGAAAACGCGAAGGAGTTGTTGCTGATCTAGTTACCTAGATTTGCAACAACTCCCTTTATGATGACTTAAGCAGATTTGTCCTGCATGTGCCGGATCTTATCGCTGCCGGAGATCTCTGGAGTATTTCTGATTCACGCAGATAGGTTCAGGCGCGTTATCTGCTTTTGGCCACACCATTCCAACCCATGAATATAAGCTTTGTCAGAGTTCAGATGACAGGGTTCAGATGACGTGTTCAGATGTCAGAGTTCAGGTACCTGATAGCATTGTCAACTATGCCCGTATGCATTGGGTGGATTAAAACTTCAAATCGGGATCAGTTTTAGATGTCTGTAAAGTCAGGAACAATACGGTTATTGGCTAATCGTCATCTTTAAAGCATCAATGGAGGTCGCAACACCGGCTTCGACTGACATCGTCAGATCTTCCATTTCCAGGGAGACTTATCCCTCATAGCCCATCATATGGCAGACTGAGAAGAATTCTTTCCACCACCGACGATAACCCACTTGGAATGATTGCGTGGCGCAGAATTATATATATTTATGTCAGTAGGTTCAAAATTTCCAACATTTTTTCCTGATGCTCTTTAATGTCTTCAAAGTTCCATTCCTGACCTGACTTTCGATTGCTTTGATTATCCTTGCATCTTTGCATCATGATCATAAATTTAATTGAAGCAACACTGACTAGCTTAATTTTCCCGGAATTATCTAGATAATGATCCAGCTTTGTCTTGGGTGTCCAGTTTGACCCAGAACTGTTGGCCTCACTGCCAATCATCGCGTAATTCCCAAAGCAGTTTATTTCACTTTCATTAAGATTCCCATTTTGTCCATCAGCGTTGGCTTGAGGGTAGTAATGTTCCAAACTCCTGCGAGTTCTCGAAAAATAAAATTGTTCAAATACTTTAAGACCAAAATC
>CAYYVR010000159.1:0-3869 GCA_964475185.1 uncultured Clostridium sp.
GATTTTTAAAACAGCGCCGCCCGGATCCGGGACAGAAAGTCATCGATGTGCTCTCTGGCATAGTGTTCTGCGGCCTCCTCGTCCTGATCCTCAATGGCCTGGACGATCTGACGGAAGGTTTTGGTGAAGATCGTCATGTCGTCAAAATAATCATTGCAGTAATGCCACAGCCGTTCCGTATGGATGTGCAGATGGGCCAGGGTCTCGGTGAGCCATTTGTTATCGCAGGCCTCGAAAATGATCTCATGGAACCGTTCATCTTCATTGATGGCATCCTGATAATTGGCTGTGGACGAGAAGGATTCCAGATTTTTGATGATCTGCTTCATTTCTGCCAGCTGCTCCGGGGTGATCCGTTTTACGGCCTGACGGGTGGCATAGGGGTCCAGCTGCTTGGTCACTTCAAACAGTCCCTTGATGTTTCTGAAATCAATGGGCGCGACCTGGGCTCCGTAGCGCGGCACGATATGGATCAGGGCATCCCGCTCCAGTTCCTGCAGCGCCACCCGTACCGGGGAGCGGCTCACGCCGAATTCATCGGCCAGATCCAGTTCGTTGAGGATGCTGCCCGGCTTATAGGTAAATTCAATGATCCTGCGTTTCAGTGTATTGTAAATTTTCGATTTGTCCTGATCCATATTCTCCGCCTCATTTCAAGAGGATTAAACGTTTGTTTAGCGCCTCGTCAATTATTCCCACATAGTATACAGCGAATCCCGTCCGAAAATCAAACACCAGGCAAAAAAATCACAGCGTCGTCTTTCATCCGGTTTGATCCCCTCCGCCGATCCCCATCCATGGTGATCAGGTCCGGGGCGATGAGTTATCCGTTCCGTCCCGGTCCCTTGGGCCCATGATCCTCTGGCCGATCGGGCTCGTTTGGATCGGGATCTTCGGCGGCCGGCGGATCTTCGGCGGCCGGCGGATCTGCCGCAACGGCGCCGGACGCGTCAGCTTCCCTCGCAAGCCGGGATCGGAGGAATTCCCCCATGGGCCGATGGGGGATCACCGGGTCAGTTTTACGTTCATAATCCTGCCAGATCTGAGCGGCGATCTCGGCAATGATCTCCCGGAAGCGCCGGGCAGAATAGACCAGCGCCCCGGATCCGGAGGCCAGCATTTGTTCAGCCGCATCCGAGGTGACGACTTTCACGGGATGGGTTCCGGCCAGTTCCATGGCGCGCCGCTCAATGTAGCGGTCCGCCGTTTCATGTTCCCTGGTGAACACCACGGTGAGCTGATCCTGATCGCTGCGGCTGCCTGCGCCGCCGACCACTTTCCAGGCATCAAAGACCAGGATCACCTGCTCCCCGGTATATCCCTGGTAGTCATGGAGCACTTCGATGAGTTTCTCCCGGGCCGCGTCGAAGCTGATCTTTGCCAGCTCCGCCAGTTCCGGCCAGGCATGGACTACATTATAGCCATCCACCAGAAGATAGACCGGACCGCTTTGCCGCGGCAGGGTCCGGTCTGGTTTCATGGTCTGATCCCGTTCCCGGCTTTTTCGTTTCCGCCATTGCTTCTTTTCATTGGCATTGGCATAGAATGTCTGCTGCAGGATCCGGTCGATCTCATCGGCTGCAATGGCGGATCCGCGGCCGGCCGCCGGCACCTGACGCGCCCCTGCCTGCTGGCTTTTATCCTTGGCCGGCGGGATATGGGCGGCGGCCTCCACCTGATCCCAGGGCACATAATAGCCTGCACCCTGGCTGCAGAATATACTGCCCGGCGGAAAGAGTGGGTCTTTCTCCGGATCATAGTCCATGGTCCGAAGGATCTCCTCTTCAGCCCGGCATGGCCTGAAGCCGCCGAATTCAAAGCGGAGCCGTGCCGTTCCCCGGGTCACCGACAGGATCTCCCGCGGATAGGTCCGCAGCGTCCGGACCGGACCGCTGCCGGTGAGGATCATGGCCTGCTCCTCCGCCAGGGCCTGGAGCTTTTCTGCCCCAAGACGGTCCAGATCCGTCATGATCCGGCCGACGGTATCCGAGTCGGTGAGGATCTCAAAGTCGTAGAACGGCTCCAGCAGACGGCAGGCCCCCATTTCCCCGGCCTGCATCAGACCCTGCCGCAGCGCCCGCGCTGCGGCCTCCCGGAAATCACCGCTCTGGGTGTGCTTTTCGTGTTCCCGCCCGCTGATCAGAGTGATCTTCAGATGGGACAGGTCTAACCCGGCCAGGACCCCCGGCACCTCCAGATGTCTCAGCTCACGCAGGATCTGCTGCTGACGGACCAGGGGCAGATCCTGTTCACTGCACTGTGAATCCAGGGTGACCCCGGGCGCGTCCCAGGGTTCGATCCGGAGATGGACCTCCGCATAATGACGCAGCGGTTCGAAGTGCCCGATCCCGGTCACCGCTTCGGTGACGGTCTCCCGGTACAGGATGGATCCTTCATCCATGCTGATCTTCATGCCGCCCCGTGTTTCCACCAGATCCTGCAGGACTTCCAGCAGGATCTCCCCCATGATCCGGACAAACACCGAGGCAGTTTCCCGATCATAGGTCACATCCAGATCGGGCAGTTCTTCGCCGATCTCTGAAAGCAGCCGGATCAGTTTCGACACATCGCCGCCCTCCTCCAGATTGACCCGATACCTCAAAACGGGAAAAACGGCCGGCTCGGTCTCCTCTTCCCCGCTGCCGATGATCTGTCCGGCCCGGGTGTCCTTCAGGCCGGTGACCGCGCAGATCTCCCCGGCCGAAACCGACTGTGTGCTCTCAAACCCTGTGCCTGAATACAGCCGGATCTCATTGATCTTTTCATCGCCGATGAGGGACTTGTTTTTCAGCGTCCCGCCGGTGATCTTCAGCCAAGTCAGGCGCTGGTTCTCCTCCCGGGTGATCTTATAGACCCGGGCCTGAAACGCTTCCGGATACTCCGGGGAGACGGTCCAGCGGGTCATCCCTTTGAAAAAAGCCTCCACGCCCTGATCTTTCAGGGCCGAGCCAAAGTAGCAGGGCATGACCTGGCGCTGCCGGATGCTCTCCCGGACCAGCGCCTCCGGGGCCGATCCGCTCCCCAGGAAAGCCTCCAGCAGAGGTTCCGACAGCGTTGCCAGCTCCTCGGTCCGGAGCAGATCCTCCGCTGTGAAGTCAAGGATGCGGTCTGACAGTTCCCGGCGCAGATCCCGGTACACCTGCCCGGGATCAACGCCTTCCTGGTCGGTTTTATTGACAAACACAAAGACGGGGACATTGTAGATCTCCAGCAGATCCCACAGCCGCCGGGTCTGATGGGTGATCCCGTCAGCTCCGTTGATGACCAGAATACAGTAATCCAGGACCGCCAGGGTCCGTTCGGTCTCCGGCGTGAAGTCCGCGTGGCCCGGGGTATCCAACAGGATGATCCGGCCCCCGGGCAGGCTCAGACGGGCGATCTTTGAGAAGATGGTGATCCCGCGCTGGCGTTCCATTTCTCCCGTATCCAGGAAGGCATCCCCATGGTCCACCCGGCCCATGCTGCGGAGGACGCCGCCATGGTAGAGCAGCGTCTCAGCCAGCGTCGTTTTTCCCGAGTCCACGTTGGCCAGAATGCCGATGATTCGATTGTTTGAACGGATCGCCATGTTATCCTCCTTTGCTTCCTGACGGTCTGATCCAGACCCAATGATTCAAGTATAGCATTCTTTCCCTCCCTGCAGAATGGATCCGGTGAAGGCCCCGCGGATCCAGATTGGCTTCAGGCGCCCTCCCTTGCCTAACCCCCCATTTCCCCGGATCGCTCCGGCGCAGATTCCATCCAGGGCTTACGCCAGGGTTTCTTTGAAGATCATGGGCCAGTTCCGCAAATCAACGCGCTGCCGATGATCCCCGGGATCCATGACCGGCAGGCATTGCGTTCCCGGGCCTTGCAGGGCGTTCCCGGGC
>CAYYVR010000159.1:3969-5621 GCA_964475185.1 uncultured Clostridium sp.
CATTCCCGGGCCTTGCGGGGAAACAGCCATCAAAAAGCAACCGGCATCATCTGGCCGGTTGCTTTTTCCATGGGGTGGATCCTTCATCGCTTTTTCTTGGGATCAGTGATTCTTCACATTCTGCCAGATGTCATCATACTGTTTGACGAACCTGCCCGGATCCCGGTAGACCTCCAGCTCCGGCAGCGTCTCCATGTCGGGATACGCCACTTCATTATCCCGGAGTTCTTCCGAGAGGAGCTCCACTGCTTCTGAACTGGGCAGTGAATACCAGACATATTCTGCGTTCTGAGCGGCATTTTCCGGTTCCAGCATGAAATTGATGAAGGTTTCGGCGTTTTCCGGATTCCTGGCATTTTTGGGGATCACCATGGCATCGAACCAGAGGTTGGACCCTTCCTCGGGAACGGCATAGGCCAGTGCTTCATTTTCCGATAAAGCATCCACTGCATCCCCGGAGAACATCACCGCCAGGGCGGCTTCACCGTTTTTCATGATGTCCTTGGTCTGATCCACCAGATAGGCATAGACCAGGGGGTACTGGCGGATCAGCAGCGCTTCGGCCTGGGCCAGCTCTGCTGCATCAGTGGAATTCACGGAGTAGCCCAGAAGCTTCAGGGCGATGCCCAGGGAGTCCCGGGAAGAATCCATCATGATGATCTCCCGCTCATATCGCTCATCCCAGAGGATGTTCCAGGACGTGACCTCTTCTGTGACCAGCTCCGTATTGTAGACGATGCCCAATGTCCCCCAGAAATACGGTGCCGAGTAGCGCTGATCGGGATCGTAGCTGTGGTGCAGATAGGCCTCGTCCACAAATTCAAGATTGGGCACCCTGGCCCAGTCGATGGGACGGAGCATATCCTCGTTCTTCAGCTTCTCGATCATGTAATCCGAGGGCATGACAACGTCATAATTGGACACGCCGTTTTTCAGCTTGACATAGAGATCCTCATTGGTGTTGAACGTGGAATAGACCACATGGATCCCGGTCTCTTCCTCAAATTTCTCCAGGAGGTCCTTGTCGATGTAATCCCCCCAGTTATAGACATTGACCACTGCGCCGGACTGCGCCGGGGCACACCCGGCCAGCAGCGGGATCAGCATCATGGCCAGAAGGATCAGCGCAATGATCTGATTTCGGTTCAGTTTGTTTTTCATTGCCTCTCCTCCCCTTTGGTTCTCAGATTGGTGATGACTAAGAGCAGCAGCATGATGGCAAACATCATGGTGGACAGCGCATTAATGACAGGATTGATCCCCCGCCGCGCCATGGAGAAGACCATGGTGGACACCGTCTCCACGCCGTTGCCGGTGGTGAAGAAGGAAATGACGAAGTCATCGATGGACAGGGTGAAAGTGATGAGCGCGCCGGTGATGATGCCGGGCTTCAGCTGGGGGATCACGACGCGCCAGAGCGTCTGCATCGGCGTGGCGCCAAGGTCCATGGCGGCTTCGGGCAGCGCCGCGGGCATCTGCCTGAGTTTGGGCAGCACCGAGAGCACCACGTAGGGTACGGTGAAGGCAATGTGGGCCAGGGCCAGGGTCAGCAGGCCGAAATCCAGGGTCAGGATCCGGAACAGGACCATGAGGCCCACCGCCATGACGATGTCGGGATTGATGACGGGGATCTGATTCATGGCCAGGATCCG
>CAYYVR010000160.1:0-5573 GCA_964475185.1 uncultured Clostridium sp.
TGCCGCATTTTCTGAATTCCCCAATGGCGCCGACGATGAGTTCGCCATCGAAGATATGAACGCCGATTTCATGGCAGGTATCCCGAAAGGCCCTGGCCCGGCGGATCGGAGTGGATTCCCCCTCGCTTCTCTGGTGAGACTGCGTCCAGATCCTGGCCCGCTCATAGGAAATATGCGGCTTGGAGTGGATATAGTGCTGTCTGATCTGTTCGATTCTCTGTGTCATGAATGGAACCCTCCCTGTATTTCCTTACTTCCTTACTTCTTTATTTTCTATGTCTTCTGACGGGTCGATCCGACCCGCTGAGTCCGACCCGCTGAAAGGATCAATAATCAATGGGTCAGGTATTTTGCACTGAGGCACCTAAATTGAGAAACCTCTGTGTTTTCGGAAACGATCCTCGGATCAGTATTTGACGATGTTCTGAAAAACTGCGGGCTCATTCATTGGATTACTGTATCCGTGCATCTGATCCCCCCGGAATTCCAGAGCCGCCGGCGCTTTCAGATCAAATTCTGCTTCACCGACCTTCAGGCGCAGCGTCCCCTGGGTCACTACGACATATTCCATGGCTGAATCGCCGTGGGGAGAGGACACATGGGAGGCGCCGGGCAGCAGCGTGATATGGAAATAATCAAATCCGCTCATGGGGTCAAACGGGAAAATATTGTAGAGGATCATCTTTCCATTCGATTCCAGAACCGGCGTCATCTGATCCATGCGAATCGGCGCCAGTTCCTGTTCCGGACTGGACAAAAGACCTGAAAAAGGAATACGAAGCCCGGATGAGATCTTCCAGAGAATGGAGATGGTGGGATTTGATGCTCCCCGTTCGATCTGACCCAGCATGGTCTTACTGACCCCTGTTAAGTTTGCTGTCTCCTCCAGCGTCAGACCTCTCTCCATCCGGACTTTTCGGAGTACACTGCTGATATTTGCGGTTGGATCTGTCATGACGTCCCCCTCTTCGGTTTCTTATACACCCATGATACGTTATATTGAAAATAAGAACAATATAGCGTCTGAATGATCAACTAAAAAAGATCGCCATAAAAATACAGCTGCTGAAAGGCCGGCTTTCAACAGCTGTAAAATTCCGACTCATTCAACCAGAAGGCTGGCTTGAATAAATCCTTTTCTGCCAGATCATCTGCCGTCTTCACCCAGTCGCATCATAACAGTGTCCGTTTATTTTAAGATGAAGAAAGGCCTGGCTGCTCTGGCCAGACCTGATGACAATGGTTTGAACAGCCTGTTCACGGTTCGTTCTCATGGACTCCATCTCAGATTTTTCTTTCGGAATGAATGACCGAAGCAATGAATGGTTTGATGTACCAGTTTCTCCTGCTTCAATCTGTGAACGCCCCTTATGGCTCTGATGACTCCGATGACTCTAATGAATCTGATGGCTTTCCTGTGAGCACTGACCACAGGGTCATATTTACTGACGAGACAGGACCCCCGGCGCCAGCCGGACCCGGTCCATGACTTTATCGATGAGCAGCACCAGGACTGTATTACTGACCATTGCCGGGATCACAACGCCTGCAAACAGTGCGGCAAAGGGAGCCGGAAGCTGGAAAAACACCTGAGCGCTTGCCAGAAATACCGTTCCGCTGATCATGGTCCCGATGGGCGCAAGGATCATGGTCCGAAGAGAGGGCTGAAGATTTCGCAGAAGGGTGTAGAGCAGATAGAAGGCGGGTGCGGTGACTGCTTTATCGATGAGATTGGGGATCTGCCCCATGGGGAACGTAGTGGTCATGGCAGTGAGCAGGCCGGCCACTGCACCGATGGCCAGGGTCCCTTTGAAATCATCCACATAAATAATGGCGAGGAACATCATGGCAAGGAAGGGATCCGGCTTCATACTGCCCAGGGGCAGACCGGGGATGAGAAGGTGAAGAATGTAACCCATTGCGAGGAACATGGTGGCTGTGACTAATTTTCTGGTGTTCATAATGATGATCTCCTTTGATCTTTGTGTTTTTTTGACAGTATATGTCGTTGCAGTTTAATGTTCTTGTCCAATCTCCGGCATCTTCTTCCAGTGTCTTTCACAGCATGCTCTCCACCTCCTTTCCTTTGTTACCCTTGATTTTTTTGCAAATAAAAAGAACCCCATCCATCATAGGACGAAGCTCATGCTCGCGGTGCCACCTAATTTGGATCCATTCCGGATCCCGCTCTGTCAGATACCCTTTGATATCCTATCCCTTTTATCGGCGGGCACCCGTCAGTTACTACTCTCTTTAAAAGATTTCGGACTGCTTCTCTCTGGTCCATTCCTTTGGTCATCCATTGTCCGCATCCCACCGCCGCGAACTCTCTTTAAATGTCTGATTCCGAAGTACTCTTCCAGATCAACGAATTAATGATGAATTTCTTCTATGATACGGCTCTTTCCAACCAAAAGCAAGCAATTTATGAAAAATCCATAGTAAATAAACAAAAACGCCCATCATTCCGCAGACAGAACGCAGCATTTAAGGAGACAATCGCATCTTCTGTCCGAAGTCCTGATCGGATTGCCTGCCGGCCGATCCAGGCAAAACCTGTGGATCGACTGGTTCGGTCCCTTCATCCCGGAAATCACAGCGGCTCTGCATCGAATGGAACACCACGATACCGTCAGCGCCTTTTGTGACTCTGAGATGTGCTCTGTGATTTCCCCTCCAATTTGCCCAATCAGAGAAATCTTCTTCTGGTGTTGAACTGATATACCCTGACGATCCCAAGTGACCATGCGGGATCAGGCACGTTACACCGGATGGCGATCCTGGCTGCTAAAAAAACTGCACCGTGGAATCCAGATTCTCCAGAAGCGCAATAACGCTCCAGGCGGTGAAGGTACTGGATCTGGGATTTTTGGGATCGGGTGCCGAGGAAATGGCGATCTCTGCCTGGGCGGTGTCATTCTTCAGGCGGATCACATGGCGATTGGCCTCAAGGTCCGGCACGCTTTGAATGGTGACGGTGGTGTCACAGGAAACGGCAAGGTCGGTGGCAACGGCCACATTGACGTTCTTCGGAAACCCTGCGATGGCCTCAGCGACGGTGCCTTGAAAGACCGTTTCCGGCCGTGTCCGGGAGAGACTTCGCCCAGTCAGGTAAGGCGCTCCTTCCAGGTTCTGGGGCGCTTTGAAATTCTCAATGGATGCCTCCATGGGTCCCATCAACGCAAAGCTGCGCATCAGATCAAAGCCCCCAATGGCCCCGCTGGCAACATAGATCCGCCGGCCAGACTCCTGCGCTGCCCTTTCAAGGGACTCAAAGAGCGCCTGATCCGCCAGGGCGCCCACCGAAACGATGATCAGATGGCTGCCGCCTTGTAAGATCACCTCGCCATATTCAGCTGCCGCCGAGATCCCGGCGATCTCCACCGTATAGTCGGGCTTATCCGCCAACAGCTCTGCCAGGGAGCCATAGGCGCTGCAGCCAATTCTCCCGGCAAAATCAACGGGCGGCGTATTGGCCAAAATACCCGTGAGGGTGTACCGCCCAGACAGTCTTTCCTTCAGATTCGCGGCCAGCGTCTGTCCCAGCGCACCGCAGCCGATGATGGCTATCTTTTTCATAGGACTCCCCTTTGATTTCATTCGTTCTCTTTTCCCTGTTATTCCCTGTATATTACAATTCAGGTTATCTCCGCAGTCTTCGGTTCACCCTAACCATCACTTTCATTCAGATCAATGACAATCTTTTTGCATGCACTGCACAGACGGGCCTCGACTCTGGGCCGCACTCCAAATCCGCCGCCGCCTTCTCCCAGCCTGACACCGCCTGCTGCCCATAATCCGAACAATAGTTTTTTGTTTCGTGGCAGCCATTTCAGTGGATACCGATCCCCATAGATGTCACCCTTCGTCATCTCTTCATTGCAGTATGGACATTTCAAATCATGATCCCCCCTCAGCCTGATCGTTTATCGTTTATGGTGCTTAGCCTGTTAACCTATGGCTTGGAGCCGGAATCCGCAGCCGAAAACAGACAGCCCGGTAAGTGTGAATATGCCATCTGCCATGGCCTTAACAACAGCAAAAGCTCCCTTGCGCTCTGTTAGCTCCCACACCGAACCAAATCTCTCCGGAAAAGGAACGGGAGATTGGCTAAAAACCGGCAATGACTTTTACTAAGGGCCACATCGATTCTGTGTCGCTGAGCATTACGGCCCCTCTACATCCACATCACACCGGGTTCTTGCAAAATACGAACCCTCTATCATTCTATCCCTCTATTCTTCTATTCTTCTATTCTTCAATTCTTCTATCCATCTGTCTTCTATCATCCGCCCGCCACAGATGATCTCGTTTGCTCTGGGATGTCATCTGATGAAATAATCCGAAATCTGATCAGCCCAGACCGGGTCCGGTCTTCACTGCGTTCTGGACAGAGTCCTTCTCGGTTTTGTTCCCCCACAGCGGGCGGCTCAGATTCTTCAGATATAAGGCCAGCAGTGACTTTAGCGTATCAAAGACAAATCGTTTGGTCTCTGCATCGATTTCCCTGATATTTTCCATGGCAATGATCGCTTTTTTATGCCGTTCTTCTGTGAAATCGCTGAAGTTCACAATGCCGGTGGATTCAAACACCTGAAAGAGGGCTGAAATAAACCGTTCACGCTTCTGATCATCCAAAGTGACCAGCCATTGGTTAATCACCGTATCGATGTGTTCCGCTCCATCTGTGATCCCATCCAGATACTGAAACCCTTCCCTGTTGATGACCCAGGAGAAGGGGTCATGCTGCATGATGCCAGATTCACTGCTCTTCACCACGTGATAATTTTCCTGCTGCTGCAGGAGCATCCCAACCAGCGAAAACTGCGGCAGCGTTTTATGGATCCTTGATTTGATCCGATCGTAATTACTGCTTTTGAGGACTTCTTCCCGGAAACCGGGTCCGTCATGACTGAAAATCAGAGAAATTCGTTCCTGATGATCCGGTTTGCATGCCATGGCACTGTATACTGCGATATTCCCGCCCTTGGAGTGTCCCCCGACCATCAGCTGGTGGGGACGGCCTGCTGCCACAGCGTTAAGGTAGCTTACCCCTTCGAGCTGAGATGGCACTGGCGAGATAAATGCCATATTGAAATCTTCCTTCCAGCCGACCAGGGTGGTATCCGTTCCCCGATAAGCAACATATGCGTTCTGTTCATTCAGCAGGAACGTCACCGCCGCGAATTGTTTTTGTTCCTTCTGGTCGAAATGATCGGTGAAACCACACATCCGAAGATCTCGAAAGCGCGGACTCATCCCCACTGCCAGAAGCAACTGATGATTTTTCTCCGGATCCCTGACGTTATGAAGCAGATCCGGAATCAGTTCTGCCTTCAGCAGGTCAGCGATCCGGACTGAGGTCTGGAGTTCATCCAGGCCGGGAACAACGCCATGCAGTTGAAGATACGCCAGCTGCGACAGGACCAGGCTGTCCACATCACTGAAATCTCTGGCTGCAAAGTCATCCATCATGGTCTGGGCATATTCCACAATATTCATACTATGTATCCCCTTTTATTTAACACTGATCCCAAAGCCTGTTCTCGGAGATGACTTCCTCCGCTCAATGT
>CAYYVR010000161.1:0-5530 GCA_964475185.1 uncultured Clostridium sp.
CCGACTGGACTTTCACCAGTTAGCAATTAACGGCTTGCTGGGCACGCCAAAAAGCGGAAACCTGTCTGACGGTGGCAGACAGGTAAGCCAGATTACTGAGCCATGAACGCCGTGTATTCCTCCTCGGAGGTCGGCACAGACAATTCGCCGGCAATGATCTTATCTTCCAGTGCCTGGGTCTTGTCCAGGATCTCCTGGGGCACATGTTTGGAGGAAGTGGGCGCGATGCCTACGCCGCCTTCCTTCAGACCGTAGTACACGGTCTTGCCGCCAACGGCATCTCCGGCCAGGATCTGCTTGGAGAGGTCTTCCACGGCGACATTGACATTTTTCAGGGAAGAGGTCAGGACATTGTCCGGTGCCAGCTGGTTCTGATCCAGGTCGACACCGATGGCCCAGTTGCCCGTATCCTTGGCCGCTTCGATGACTCCCTTGCCGGCTTCGCCGGCGGCATGGAAGACGATGTCCGCTCCGTCGGTGAACATTTTCTGAGCCGTGGCCTTGCCCTTGGCGGTGTCGCCGAAGGTCTCGATGGTGACGGCGTCCACCTGGATCTCCTTGCCCTGCTCTTTGGCGCCATAGGCCACACCGGCCATATAGCCATACTGGAACCGGTACATGACCGGACCGCCCATGCCCAGGACGAACCCGACGTGGTCGGTTTCCGTCATATAGGAGGCGATGTATCCGACGAGGAAGGAAGATTCTTCAGAGCGGAACATGGCTGAGGTGACATTGGGCAGAGCCCCTTCTTCAAAGAAGTCATCCACCAGACCGAATTTCTGATCGGGATTATCCAGGGCAGCCTCTTCCAGGGCCCCCTTCATCAGAAAGCCAATGCCCCAGATCAGGTCATTGCCCTCATCCACTTTCAGGGAGAGATTCGGGGCATAGTCGGCATCCTTGCCGGACTCGATGAAGGATACTTCATAGCCTTCCTCTTTGAGTGCCTCCATTCCCATCCAGGCGCTCTGGTTGAAGGATTCATCGTTGATGCCGCCAAGGTCAGTGACCATGGCGATGGTTCCGCCGGCGGCTGCTGAACCGGCCGTGGTTTCCGTCTGAGAACCGGAGGTCGTTTCACCGGCTGTGGTCGTGGTGTCTGTGCCGGCGCTGCAGCCAGCCAGAAGGGTTGTCGAAAGAAGCAGAGAAAGAACGGTCGCTTTGATTTTTTTCATGATGTTCCACCTTTTAATTTTTTTTTATTTATATGGGCTTTGTCGATCCATGTTGTTTCTTTGTCTGTTGAGTGTTCTATTGCTTTTTCTGTTGATTTTTCTATTGCTTTATCTATTGATTTTTCTATTGATTTTTCTATTGATTTTTCTGGCGAGTGTTCTGGCGAGTGTTATGCTGAGTCTCCTGTCGGTTCGTTCAGATGGTTCTGCCTGTCCCTGACGTCCTCTGGATCAGGCGAGATCCTTGGGGCCGAAGGAGGAAGGGAGCAGTTCTGCCAGGGTCGTCTGCTGAACGTCCTGGGGTGAACGGGCAATGAGAACGGTACAGTCTTTGTCCGCAAATTCGTTTAAAAACTGACGGCAGATCCCGCAGGGATAGGCATAGATCTGTTCTTCCTGGGGAGCGCCGGGTTTGCGGCTGACGATGGCAACGGCCTTGAAGTCGCGATCGCCATGGGCGACGGCCTGGACGGCTGCGGAGCGTTCGGCGCAGATCCCGGCGCCATAGGATGCATTCTCCACATTGACTCCGGTGTACACTCTGCCGGATCCCGTCAGGATGGCTGCCCCGACCTGGAATCCGGAATAAGGGGAATAGCTGTGGTCCAATACGGCAAAAGCTTCTTCCACCAGTTGATGGGCCTGTTCTTCTGTGATCATCTGATTCACCTCCTTCATGGGATGAATGGGAAGGATCCGGTGCTTGGTTGGTCCCTGATCCCTGTCAGGGTTCGTTTGAACATCTATAATTTTTCTCATCGGCGGGATCCGGCATCAGGAATTACCTGGGCGGATGAGTTTGATCACCGGCTGGGATCACCGGCTGGATCACCAGCTTTAACTGGCTGCCGAGATGAACTGCCGGAAGTGTCTGGCAGTTCATCCTGTGATCAGCGCAGCACCACGGTCCCAAAGCCCAGGTCCAGGGCCAGTGCCCGCCAGGTGTTCATCTGTTCTGCGGAGGGCGCCTGGAGATCCTTCATGGGGCCTGTGACGCCATAGGGCCGAAAGGCTATGAGTTTGAGCTGTTGGTTCTTCAGGTCGGATCCAAGAGTCTGGGCCACGCCTTTCAGCGCCGCCTCCACATCCACCCAGTCTTCATGACAGACGAGCCGGATCTCTTCGAGTTTTCCCTGGGCTGCCAGGTGCTTCAGATTGCGGACCAGGGCCCCGGTGGGCCGGCGCTCGGTGAGCCGGTGAAAGACGTCCTCATCCCAGGCTTTCAGATCCAGCATGACGCCGTCGGTGACGGCCAGGAGTCTGGGGAACTGGGCCAGGTCAACGGTGCCATTGGCATCCATCAGGGTCGTCAGGCCCGCCTGGCGGGCCAGGGTGAACAGGTCCGTCAGAAACTCCGGATAGAGCGTGCACTCGCCGCCGGAGGCTGTGATCCCCCGGATGAAGGGCTGGTTGCGGGATACCTGGGCAAAGGCCTGCCGGGCCGTGAGCCATTGCACTTTGGGCGATGCATTGTGGGGACAGACCTGGATGCACTGATCACAGTCGATGCAAAGTTTAGGATCCCAGACCACTTTGCCGTTTTCCATGGTGAGGGCGCCGGTGGGGCAGCCCGGGACACAGATCCCGCAGTGGATGCACAGATTCTGTGTCTCGGGGTTGTGGCAGTAGGCGCAGGCCAGATTGCATCCCTGAAGGAACAGAGCGGTCCGGGCGCCGGGGCCATCCACCGTGGAGATGGGGATGATCTTGTTGACCGGCACCGGCGCGCCTTGGCGGATGAACAGATTACGAGCCTTCTCCGTATTCATCAGTCCGCCATCCGCACTTTGCGCTCGGCCAGGTTGTTCACGTCGTAATTGGGTGCCCCCAGGTGGGTGGTGTTCTGCAGGACCACCTGATCCTGTTTGTATTTCTCCATTTCGCTGCGCTTCACCAGGTAACCGGTGATGCGGACCAGATCCGTGTCTCCGGCATAGAAGGACATGTAATGGACCCCGGTCTGGAACGCGCCCTTGACCACATCCAGGAGTGAATCCAGGTTGGCTTCGACATGGGTGGCGATGGGGAAAATGTCTCCTACCCCGGCCGGGAAGAAATGATGATACCGGCCGCTGTGGCGAAGATGGGTGATGAATTCATCCGGTTCATCGCCCACCGGGATGCGGACCCCGGAGGTGACACCGAGGTCACTGTCCAGGCCGACCTGGGCATGGAGGACAAACTTGCCTCCGGTCAGCGGGGAGTATGGGGCTTCCAGGGCTTCCACCAGTGCCGTCACGGACTCCAGGATCTGAACGCCCAGATCATCGGCGGCCTGATCCCGCCCGTACTGGAGATCCTGATCCTTCAGCAGCGTGTTGACGGCTTCGGCCAGTCCCGTGATGCCGAACATCCCGACAAAGCGGTCTTCGGAAATGAGTCCTTCCGATACCAGGAAGCTGCTCTGGAAAAAGCCGGATGCCTCCCGGAGAAAGCGGATGCGCTGGCCCATGTAATTCCCGAT
Organism: uncultured Clostridium sp.; assembly: GCA_964475185.1. GTDB lineage: Bacteria > Bacillota > Clostridia > Clostridiales > Clostridiaceae > JG1575. Next base: position 3,643 of record CAYYVR010000161.1, read on the forward strand.
GAGTTCGACCACTTCGGGCAGGAGATCCTGCATGAAATGATCCACTGAGTCGGCCACTTCGGCCAGTTTGGTCATGGTCAGCCGGGTCAGGGTGTAGGCGCCTCCTGCCACGGGCAGGATGTTATAGCAGCTGGAGATGCCGTAGCCGCCGTCGTAGGTGTTGCGATTGGCCTGATGGTTGCAGATGGCCGGGTTGGAGCAGACCAGGGAGGTGCCGATGGCTTCCTTGATGAAGTCATCCGGGGTGATGGCCGGATCATATTTAATCGTGAAGTTGGGCACGGCGTTCTGCAGCCCGCGCTCCGCCTCCAGGATCAGGGACCCGGCCCGGCTGGGCCGGGGGCCCAGGTTGGCATGGCAGAAGGAATCGGTGATGGTCCGGTCCAGATAGTTGAAGAACAGGCGGAGCTTTTTCACCACTTCCTCATCGCTGTGGCCTTCGATGAAGGGCTCCAGCAGTTCATCCAGATCGCCCAGATAAACGGGGAAATTCGTGATGGACGGCACATGCCGGTAGACCGTCATCAGCGCAAATATCAGTTCATCGAGATCCTTTGGCGGATCCACCTTCAGAAACTCACTGCCGTTTTTGACGAACCGGCCGTAGTCCGGCATGATGTAGCGCGGACGGTACGGCGCATTGCCCTCAAATAAATCATTGATCACGCCATTGTCAAAGTAGTGCTGCATGCGCTCGGATACATCCAGGACCTCCAGGGCATTCTCCGTGCATTTTGCGAGATTCATCAGTTTCTGTTCGTGGGTCAAACGCCGTGAAGTCAGGATCTGAATAGCAGTTTCTTCATTGAACATTACAATCCCTCCATTGTCTGGCTGAGTCGCACAGTTCCCTGCAGGAGCAGCCCGCTGATCTTTCGTTCGGAAAAAACGTCGGCCAAACCATTTGGTTAAACGTTTTTTCATATAGTATGCTCGTATTCTACCAATTCCCCTTTCTTTCGTCAATAATCATTTTGGGTCATCACCATAAGTTATTTGTTTAACAAGAACCGCAGAGTTTCTCTAAATCTTCCCCTGAACAACCCAAAAAAACCTTGCGTGACCACGCCCGTCATCGCCAGCTCCCTCCATCCGAGAAACCGCTCCCCTCACCTTTCCATTTCCAGCCATACTTCCCACCATTACTCCCTTCTTTTCCCTTTTTCCTGTTCTTTTTCTCTTTTTCCTTTTCTCTTTTCCCTTTTCTCTTTTCTTTTGTCCTTCCCTTTTATTCCTGCTTCCATCATCAGAACAGCTCCGACCATTCAGCCTTCGATCATCCATTCAAATCTGACCGGATTTGCTTCACTCAGTACAACAACCAGCAGTCTTTCATCCATTGATAATCGCAGCATTTCAGCCTTTCATCCTTTGATGATACTCTGATTCTTATTGTTATTGTTATTCTTATTCTCCATACTCAAACCACCGCGCCCCTTTTAGAATCATTGCCGTAATCGACTCCTGCAGTTTTACTCCAGCCGGCTCCGCCAGTCCGTTTCCCTGGTATTCTTTGCCGGTCTTCTCTGTTCTTCCTCTTTTTTCTTTGTTATTGTTCTTAGTTATTATTCTTAGTTATTGTGTTGTTCGTCGTTGTTGCTCTCAGCTGTTGTTCTCAGTGTTGTTCTCAGTGTTGTTCTCAGTCATTGGCACCCCCACCACTGCATCATGTATAACCTTATATTTAGAATAATATTTTCAGGCTCATCCTGCGCACCGGTTCTAAGGACTCGCTTTAAATACTCAGTCTGAATACTCGATCTGAATTCTCGCTCTGAATACTCAATCTGAATACTCGATCTGAATACTCACGCTGATTCCCTGTTATGAATTCTCATTGCAAACACTTGTTTTATCTTATCATTTTTCAAACTTTGATTCTTTTGAT